>JAPLGH010000179.1 GCA_026390285.1 Caldisericota bacterium | reverse complement strand
GCGTGTGTCCCATCTGCGGTGGCAACGTGCTTGAGCGCCCTGCATCGTACGTTTGTGAACACCATGGACGCAAGAAGACGGACTGCAAGTTCAGCATTCCGAAGATGATTCTCCGGCGTTCTATCACTCGCGAAGAGGCTCTACAGCTGATGACCGAGAAGAGGACGGACATGCTTGACGGATTCGTGAGCAGACGTGGGTTCAAATTCAGTGCGCGGCTTCTGCTCAAGCCCGACAACAAGCTGGAATGGGAGTTTGCTGAGGGATCAGGTGGCGGTTCTGCGGCGGCCGAACCTGTCGTCAATGAGGAGCCATTGGGTCGTTGCCCCGTGTGCCAGGGTTCAGTGGTGGAGACCACCGAGCACTACCGGTGCACTGTTGCGGATTGCCGGTTCCAGATGAAGCGCGTCTATGCTGGCAAGACCATCGACCGGGACATGGCTCGTAATCTCCTCGAGAATAGCAAGACAGGACTCATCGAAGACTTTGTGTCAAAGTACAACAGGCCGTTCTCGGCCTACCTGAAACTCGGGGACAAGGGCAGAGTAGAGTTCGAGTTTCTGAACAGGGGACCACGAACGGGCAGGCGGGCAACCGGTCATACAACGAAGACAACAAGAACAGTGACTTCGACGACGAAGATAAGCAAGACAGTGACCGCCGTGGCAAAGACAGAGAAGGCAAAGGCTACGAAAACGAAGAAGGGGACCTCCACAAAGAAGGCAACCCCGAAGACATCCAACAGCAAAGGTGGTGTATCATGACTCCATTCAGTGCGATCTTCAGTAGTGACTTCTTCATCTATCTTGGATTCGTGGTCCTGGCGGTAGCCGGACTTGTGCTGGCAATTTCCTACAGGCGCTCTCAGGAAGGGAAGGTGAGTCTGTTTCTCCTGCTTACGACCGCGCTGGCGACTGCATACTACACGCTGCAGTGGCTGTTCAACTCCTTCGTTGTCTTCCTTGTCAGCAACTACATGGTGTCCCATCCTGATTTCCAGGTGCCCAACTGGACGATGATAGTTCTCAACTACCTCGTTCTTGCTCTGAACTTTGGAGGGCTGACCGCGTGGTTTGCAGTCAGGAAGAACCGTGCAGAGAGGGTCGTACTTGCTCAGGGTCCCGAGGAGACGACGACTGAAGAGCCGGCCCCCGAATCCGCCCTGGATGTCGAGCTGTCCGGGACGACCGGCGACAGTACAGCTCCAGCCGAACCACCAGTTCCTGGACCCGAAGCCTAGTTCATGAACCGCGAGGAACTATATCAGGTCATCGTCGAGCGTACACCCTCGCGGAACCTCGTGAACCATATGCTCGCTGTCGAGGCCATCATGCGTGGCTTGGCAGCACATTTCCATGAGGACGTCGAGAAGTGGGGCATGGCCGGCCTTGTCCACGACATCGACTACGCTGAAACCAAGGATAAGCCGAACCTGCACAGTATTGTCGGTTCTGAGCAGCTGCACCTCATGGGGGTACCTGAAGATATCTGCTATGCTGTTCGCGTCCATAACGCGCTGCATGGCTTGTCGCGAAAGAGCATGATGGACAAGGCGTTGTATGCTGCGGACCCATTGTCCGGTCTTATTGTCGCATGTGCGCTGATTCGACCGGAGAAGAAGCTTGCGCCCATTGATACGGACTTCGTCATGGTTCGCTTCAAGGAAAAGCGTTTTGCCGCCGGGGCAAATCGCGATCAGATACTCGCGTGTCAGGAGATGGGGCTCGACTTGTATAAGTTCGTTGCTATCGGCCTGAGCTCCATGAAGGAGATCGCCTCAGAAATCGGCCTCTAGACCAGTTTGACCAGTCCAGTTGATGACCGAAGCCCGCCTTGACAGTGGGCTTTTCGTTATACCCAATCGGGGTATACTTCATCGGTAAGCAGTCTTGTATGTTCTGTGCAACAGACACTTGCCGAGATACCATCACAAAGCGGAGGCAAATCGATGTTGTTGAACGCAGAAGAGTTGTTCTCAGAACGGGCGCTGGGTTTCAGACCATCCGAGATTCGGGAGCTTCTCAAGCTCATCGACAGCCCGGAAATCATCTCGCTGGCCGGGGGCATGCCGGACGATCGGTTCTTTCCTATCGACCGAGTTATCGAGGCAAGCACGTTTGCACTCAGAGAATACGGCAAGAAGGCTCTCCAGTATGGATCTACCGAGGGCATCAAGAAGCTGCGTGTTCTGCTCATGGACCGGATGGAGAAAGAGGGCGTCAAGAACATTGCTCTGGACAACGTCATCATCTCTACCGCCTCACAGCAGGGTCTCAGCCTGGTGGCGCAGGTGTTTGTTAATCCGGGCGACACCATCATTGTGGAAGAGCCATCCTATCTCGGGGCAATCCAGGCCTTTGGAAGCATGCAGGCAAAGTTCTGCACGGTCCCACTGGACAAGGATGGCATGCAGATGGACATTCTCGAGGACAGGCTCAAGGAGCTGCAGAAGGCGAACATCCGCCCAAAGTTCGTCTATGCGGTGCCCAACTTCCACAACCCTGCCGGCGTCACCATGACGCTGGAGCGCCGCAAGAAGTTGATCGAGCTGGCTCGCGCGTACGATCTGCTCATTATCGAAGACGATCCATACGGGGAAATCCGCTTTGAGGGAGAGCCAATTCCGTCGCTGTTGGCATTGGGCGGCAAAGACCAGGTCGTAGCACTGCGTACGTTCTCGAAGATCAGCTTCCCTGGGCTTCGTCTCGGGTGGATTGTCGCCCGCGAAGACATCATGAACAAGATCATCGTTGGAAAACAGGCGGCAGACCTATGTTCTCCTGCCATGACTCAATACATAGCGTATGAGTTTGTAAGCCGCGGGTGGTTGGATGACTATGTCACCGTTGTTCGACGTGAGTATCCCAAGAAGAAGAATGCGATGATTGCTGCTCTCGAGCAGTATTTCCCTGCTGGCAGCAGTTGGACCGACCCTCAGGGAGGTCTGTTTGTGTGGGTGAAGGTACCGGAGACTATCGACACTGGGGCGATGTTCCGCGAGGCGATCAGTGCCAAGGTCGCATATGTGGTGGGCATTGCCTTCTACCCTCATCGGGACGACAACTGCCACATGCGGTTGAACTTCTCGGCCGTAGATCCCGAGCACATTACCGAAGGGGTCCATCGCTTGGGCGATCTGCTGAAGACGAAGATCTAGCGGCTGCTCGAAACATACCTGTAACAACCCCTGCCTCGCGACACGCGGGCAGGGGTTGTTGGCTTCTGCAAATGGCAAGTACTAGATACGGCGGAATGTGGGGCAGATGTTTCGGTAGTCGCAGGAGAAGCACTTGCTGCTGCGTTTTCCACGAAAATCACCCCGAAGAATTCTGTGGGAAGTTCTGGCCAGAACCTCTCTGGACTTGGCAATGCAGTTCTCTGCCCCTTCATCCATCTCCGCCTTGAGGTTCTCTCGGAGATAGTACGTCTGAAGAATGAACCGCTTGCCCTGGAACTCTTCCTGCTGACGCAGCGCTGCAGCATACAATGCCACCTGGAACCGATGAGACGTCAGCACTGAGGCATCTCTCGGTCGCGCAGATTTGTAGTCCACGATGCGCAGCACACGATCATTGACTCGATCGATTCGGTCCACGATACCTGTGAACGGTATGCCGTCGAGTTCTGTCTTGATCAGGTGCTCCGCATAAACCATCTCTTGCCACGTGGACTGGAAAACCGGAAAAAATACTGTAAGGACGCGAAGGGCCTGGCGTCGTTTCCTCTCTTCATCAATGGGGTCGGCATATCCATCTGTCAGCCAGTTTTCGTCCAGAAGCTGGGACAGAGAGATGGGGAAGAGGGCTGCATCGTCCCGGTACAGCTGGCCGTCTTGCCCGAGGTGACACGACAGCAGTCTTTCGAGGACCGCATGGATACTCTTGCCATAGCTGAAGTACCAGTGCGAAGGCTCCTCGATTTTCTGAATGTACTTGATCTCGAATTTCCTGGGGCATTCGTTGTATGTCGATATCCTTGAGTAGCTCAGTGGTTCTGCAAGCGCGTTTTCCAAAGTATCTCCACCTGTCTTCGAGTCTGCTCGGCATCCATCGTGTTGTCGATGATGACGTCGGCGTATATCAGTTTCTCAGCGAGAGGAATTTGTGCCTCAATACGGCTGACGGCCTCATCACGTGCCAGATGATCGCGTGTCATGAGGCGCTCTAGCTGGTCCTCTTTTGAAGCCTTAACGACCCAGATCTCATCAACCAGGTTCTGCCAGCCAGCCTCGATCAGAATCGCCGCGTCAAGGACCACGACGGTCGATGCTTGATGAAGTGCTCTGATTCCATTGACGACCAGTCTCGTCATGATTGGCACCATGATATCGTTGAGCTTCATCAGGAGATCGGGGTGCCCGAAGACTAGAGTGCCGAGGAGGTGGCGGTTCAGCTGGTTTCCTTCGAAGATGCAATTGTCAAATGCAGTTCGTACCTGGTCGAGAGCCCCGTCCACGTTCTCCGCAAGGACACGTTTGCCTATCAGGTCCACATCCAGCACTGCTGCTCCGTATTCCTGCAACATGCCGGAGATCATACTCTTGCCCGAAGCAATGTTACCGGTGAGTCCGATGTCGATACTCATTCGAGGTCCCGGAGATTCGGACCAACAGAGAGGTGAGTCACGAGGGGTATTGAAAGGTGTATTGCTGACTCCATGGACCCCTGCATCATCCCGCGGACAAGCTCGAGTTCATCAGGTGGGGTATCGACGACGATTTCGTCGTGCACCTGAAGAACCATCCGTGCCTTGAGAGGCCGGAGGTCCTTGCTCAAGGATATCATTGCCATCTTGATAGCGTCGGCGGAACTCCCTTGCACGACCGCATTGAACCCCTGCCGAATAGCTTCCTGCCGCTCCACGTTGTTGCGACTGTTGATGTGCGGGACTCTGCGGAGGTGCCCCAGAATCGTCTTGACATAGCCATCGCGCTGGGCTGCCTCGACGACTCGGTCTCGGTAGTCCCGGATTCCGGGGAAGCGCTTCATGTAGCGTTCGATGTATTGCCGAGCTTCTTCGCCACTGATGCCAAGCTGCCGCGAGAGACCATATGCTGAGATGCCGTAGATGATGCCGAAGTTGATTGTCTTGGCGCGCTTGCGCATCTCGGGAGTCACGGCTGATTCTGGAACGTCGAAGACCTGCGAAGCCGTGTGCAGGTGAATGTCCTCGCCTTGGGCGAATGCATTGCAGAGGTTCGCGTCCGCAGAAAGATGCGCAAGCATCCTCAGGTCGATCTGGGAGTAGTCTGCCGAGACAAGGACCCAGCCATGGTGACTAGGTATGAAGGCCTGTCTGATTTCGCGACCGACCTCGGTTCTGGCCGGGATGTTCTGCAGGTTGGGGTCGACGCAGCTGATGCGTCCCGTGGACGTGCCGGTCTGGAGGAACGTGGGGTGGATCTTCCCGTCCGACGTGACGTAGCGCACCAGCGAATCCGCATAGGTTCCCTTGATCTTGGTCAATTGGCGGAGCTCCAGGATGAGTGGGATCGCCGGATGCTCATTCTGGATTGCTTCCAGGGATTCGACGTCGGTACTTAGACCGGTCTTGGTCTTCTTGGTCGGTGCAAGTCCCAGCACGTCGAAGAGGAGTACGCCCAGCTGTCTGGGAGACTGGAGGCTGTAGTCGTGCGTTCCGATGAGTTCGTACGCCCGGCGCTCCAGATCAGTGATACGAAGGCTGAGCTTTGCCCCAAACGTTCGCAGGTAAGCAATATCCGTTCGTATGCCTGCCATCTCCATGTCTGCGAGGACGGCTGCGAACGGGATTTCCATGTTGTTCAGGGTTTGTGTCAGCTGAGACTCCTCGAGAGCTGCATCGATTGGGTAGGACACGCGATAGACAAGATCGGCTAATCCCTCGGCAGCGGAGGTGTCTCCGGTCAGTCCCCATGCGTCGCCGATGCGGTCGAGGCCCCAGGCTTTCTGGTCAGGGTCCAGCAGGTACTGCGCGAGCATGACGTCGCGGATCGGGGCGGGCGCGGCCAGGCCGAACGGTGCGAGGGCATGACAGAGTCTCTTATAGTCATAGACATAGGTCATGGACGCACTGTCTGAACCAAGGGCCCCGGGAAGCGAGCCAAACATGGCGTCAACGTGTGTCGACGAGGTCTCGTCCTTTGTTCGGCGGGCGACTGTGAACCCGTGTCCTTCGACATCAGGCACGAGGGCCAGAGCTGTCCGGCTGTCAAAGATGACGTTCGTCGCCAGTGAAGGGACCGGTGCGACCGCTGGCGATCGACCGCTGGCGTCAAAGAGGCTATCGCGATGGACAGATACTGGCGCCAAAGCGAGCGATGGCATGCCGAGGACCTTCGACGCACGCCGGCTCAGGGCCACAAAGGATAGCGTCTGAAACAGCTCGGAACTCTGCTTCGTATCTGGGGCGCTACGTTCCAGGTCAGCGAGGCGGGTTGGTTCATCCAGGCTCATCTGGATCGTGACCAGTGAGCGGTTGCGCAGGATAATATCCCGGTTCTCGGCGAGCAGGGTCTTGTAGCGTTCAGGACCACCGTTTTCGAGCAGCGCCTCAACTGAGCCGAACTCCTGGACCAGTTTCAGTGCGGTCTTGTCACCGATGCCGCGCACTCCGGGGATGTTGTCGGAGGTGTCGCCCTTGAGTGCCTTGACGTCAACTAGTTGTGGAGCTTTGAGGCCAAATTCCGAGAGGATTGTCACAGGAGTGTATTCCCTGATCTCCTTTACTCCCTTGACTGTAATGC
Source organism: Caldisericota bacterium (assembly GCA_026390285.1). Classification (GTDB taxonomy): domain Bacteria; phylum Caldisericota; class Caldisericia; order Cryosericales; family Cryosericaceae; genus Cryosericum. The sequence continues at coordinate 4,106 of JAPLGH010000179.1, read as the reverse complement.
GCACCGATGTGTTGTCGTCTATCAACTGGAGCAGATCGTTGTCCCCCGAATAGATAGTGCAGGGGATTCCTGCCTGGCGAGCGACCTTGCTGTAGATGCCGATGAAATCGTCCGCTTCAAACCCGTCTTTTTCCCGCGTGATGATTCCGAGGGAGCGGATGAGCTGCTTGAGGTTGACGAGTTGGCTGACGAGTTCGTCGGGCATGGACTCCCGGTTAGCCTTGTAGTCTTCGAACATCTCGTGGCGATAGGTTGCTGCCTTGCGGTCAAAGAAGACACCCATGTACTGTGGCTGAAGGTCTTCGATGATAGTGAGCAGCATCGTTGTCGTTCCCAGAATAGCTCCGGTGGGGACGCCGGTGGCGGTGCTGAGGTGGGGCATGGCGAAAAATGCTCGGTACAAAATCGAACTTCCGTCGACAAGCACTACTCGATTCGTCATGTGCTCATTGTATCAACGTCTCGGGTCGGGCGCAACCCAGCTGTGTGAGCCGCGAGTGAAGACAGAGATGCAGCCGGTCTGTCTGAGAGAAAAGGTCGATGCTGAGTCTGTCGTGAGAACCTGGACGGTCCCGGCGGACGTATCATACGCAAATCCTGGGGAGTCTGCCGGAAGAGGGCCCCCGGGGCTAGCCGTCCCATGAAGAGTGGAAGTGAGGAGTACCAGCGATGGTCCGGCCCGATCGGCGTTGCCGGCCTGGATAGTCGCGGTAGCTGTCTCGACAGCAACCATGTTGCCGGCATCAAGGGATGCAATGGTCGATTGGAAGCGACTGTCGAGGCCGGGAATGGGAACGCGAGCGTACTGGGAGGGAAGATATACGTGGCTCGGCGCCAGTAGTCCGAACAACGCGTCCAGCTGGTCTGGGATATCCACTGGAGACCCTGCGATCACGACAACGTCAAGTGTGTTCACGCCGAGCGCTGCGAGTGCATGGGCCGCTCGGTCCGCGGCTTTTCCGTTGGTATCGAACAGACAGAGCCACGTGCCAATGTCCTTGCTGCGAACAAGGACAACGCTGCCCTGATCGACGACAGGGAAGGTGACGCGCATGTCGAATGGGACGGCACCGAACGCCCACGCGAGTGCAACCAGGATGGCTGTCACAACGATTGGAGATCCTGCGTGGCGTCTCTTTCTGAGTCTTGGCCGATTGTCCACGGAGAGGATGATGACGCCGAACAGTATCCCCAGGGAAAGGAGCAGAAACAGTGAAGGTGCGGGGACGTTGCGATGTGAACCGGGCAGGCGTCCCAGCAGTTCGAGACAGCCAAACAGGATACTTGAGGTGCCGTTGAGGATGGGTGCGAGGAGTGATGCGAGCGGTGGGATTGCCACGAGCAGGAAGGACCAGGCCAAGAGGCCTATCAGAAGCAGTGAAACAGCAGGAATAGCTACAACGTTCGCCAGAAGGGCAACGGGGGCGAGGATGTGAAATGTTGACACGGCAAGTGCGGCCGCGGGGAGAGATGCTCCGGTGGTCGAACAGAGAGACGAGAAGAATCCTCGGGCGAGCCGGCCATTGACGCGGACGAGATGTGACAGGGGCTCGCCGATGAAGCTCAGGCCGGCGACCGAGGCAAACGACAACTGCAGTCCGATGTCGAAAACAGAGGCTGGATCCACTGCCGTGAGAATGAGTGCAGCCCAGGAAAGAGATGCGAGCCGGCTCGAGTGTCCGCCAGAAAAATGGGTTACTGTGAGGACGCACAGCATCACGAACGCTCTGTCTGCACTCAGTGGAAAATCGATGAACGCCAGGTAGACGAGGGTGGCGACGAGGGGAGCGATTGTCTTGCCAATACTGCTTTTGGAGAATACCAGACCAAGGAGTATCGACATCACAGCAAAAACCAGTGAGAGGTGCAGGCCGGAAATAGCAAGCAGATGGCTCGTACCAGTGATCGAGAAAAGATGACGGTCGGCTGTTCCGAAGAGTCTGCGATGCAGGAGGAGTTCTTCGAGGAATCCGAACGCCTTGTAGCTCAACAGCGGGCGGGCGCGGAGCTCGACGAGGTCTCGTGTTCGGCCCGTCAACCGACCCCACCATGAAGCAAGAGAGTAGCTGGGGAGAGTCTGGATGTCTCGTGCGAGAAACAGTCCGGCGGGTGGCGGACCGGGACGATCCTCTCCCGGGTTGAGAGCGGGACTGGTCGTGCCCATTTTTCCCAGGACGCGTACCTGTTGACCAAATGTTGGTCCAGTGCGGCGATCGGGCAGCTGGACTTGGATGGTGACCGGCCTGTCGATGGCAACACCGTCCGCCGTCACTGCCGACAGCTCAAATACTGTGCCTCCGGTGCTTCGCGCAACAGAAGGTGTGGTGGTTACGCCTGTAAGGACCGAGGTATCGGGGCGGAGCCCTCCGGATGCGGAAGAAGTAACGACTCTCCTTGTCATGGCAAACGATGGCCAGAAGAGAGAGAGAGCGAGTATGAGGCGGATGAGATTGAGCCGCGGATTCCGAGTCTGTACGACATAGACCGATCCCAGGCCAGCCAGAACAGCAAAGATGAGTATTGGCGTGGCTCCTGTGGCTTCAGCCGACAATGCTCCGGCTACGACCGTCAGGGCTACGAGCGTGACGAGTCGCAGTCTTATCACGCCGACTATAGGGTGATGAGGGATTTCAGGTCTTCGTAGGTTTTGGTGCCGATGCCCGTGACGTTCTGAAGGTCCTCAAGACGCTTGAACAAGCCATGCTGTGCACGGTAGTCCAGAATTGCCTGTGCCTTGGCTGGACCGATACCGGGAAGCGTGTCGAGTTCAGCCAGAGTCCCGTGGTTGATGCTGATGCGCGCATGGGCCGTAGACGCGGATGACGTAGGAGTCGCAGCGGCAGTGGTACCGTCTGCTGACCTGAGAGGAACGGTGACTTGTTCGCCATCCTCGAGGCGAGCTGCCAGGTTGACCGCAATGAGGTCTGCGTCGTTGGCAGCTCCTCCAGCCGCCGCGAGTGCGTCGCGGACGATAGAACCTTCCGGCAGCGTATAGACATCTGGATGAAGGACAGCACCAGTCACATACACCTTGAAGGAAACAGGGGTCGTGGGCGCAATCTCTGCGCTCGAAGGGTCTTCGATAATCTGCGGGAGCGGGTCGGGCGTCGGTTTGATGAAGCGTGAGCCGACGAAAAGCCCTGCGCCCATTCCCAAGGCGAGAACAGCGATGATCAGGACGACTATCTGATGCCTTGACAGTTTTTCCATTACAGTGGAGGCTCGCTCGCTGTCGAGCGTATGGCCTCCCGCCTCCTTCGTCGGCGTCGAATGATTTCTGCTCCTAGCGGGAGCCTCCCATAACTGCGAGAAGATCATACAGCTCGAGAAAGTCGGTGACCATGCCTTCGGTTCGCTGAGGGATCGGAGTTTCAATGATCCTGACCGGAGTTCCTGTCGGGATCATTGAGAAGGCTTTCATCACGTCGGCGTTCTCATGGCGTATGCACCCGTGTGATACGTCCTTGCCGATGCTGAACGGGTCGTTTGTCCCGTGCAGCCCATAGGAAGGAAGCGAAATGCCGATCCAGCGAACCCCCAGGCCGTTCGCCTTGTCACGAAGGTACGGGGCGTACACCTTTCCTTCCCAGTGCCAGTTCGGGTCGGCCTGCTTTTCCGTAACCTTGTACGTGCCGACGGGTGTGGCGCTATCGTCGATGGTTCCGGTCGCGTCTGGGAATGCGAGAGTGCCATCTGCAGTTCTGAGGAGCGTGACGTGGAATGACTTGTCGACGAGAATCTCAGTGACAGTTGCAGCCCGTGCCGATGGCATGGCCATGATGCCAAGAGCTACTGCGAGGACTAGCATATAGACGAGTGAACGACGATAGCATCTCATGTGGACTCCCATTATAGGCAGCATTGGCGTGATGGCAACGGGGCCGGCATGGCCGACAAATCGGAAGGGCCCCTTTCGGGGCCCGTAATGTCTCAAAGATGCTTCAACAGCAGAAGAAACAGTAGCTTATCTTGTCGAGTGGTGCGGGGAGAGGGAGTTGAACCCTCACGACCTTGCGATCACTAGGACCTGAACCTAGCGCGTCTGCCATTTCGCCACCCCCGCCTGAAGGGCTTGAGACTAGCGCTCCAGAATGACCGGGATGACG
>JAPLGH010000006.1 GCA_026390285.1 Caldisericota bacterium | reverse complement strand
GGGCCCAGATGAGAAGCCCATAGAACACGAGGAAGACCACAGAACCCCCAAACCACGTCCAGAAGGCAGCCAGTCCGTGTCCAAACCGGGCAAGAGACTGCACGAACGCCGATCCAAAACCCCGGGGCGCCACGAAGGCTTCAGTTGTCTGTATGAGCTGAGCGGTGACCGTCGCGAGCGACGTGGCATTGTCCATATAGCGCTGTTGCCCCTCGTACTGTTCGATCTCTGTGCGAACCGAACGGAGCTGTTCCTGAACTGCCAGCATGTCCTTGATGTCCGCAGCTTTCTTCAGGAATCCTACCAGCTGCTCCTCTTCTGCCCGAAGAACCTTGAGCCGCGCCTGAATATCAATGTACTGTGAAGTAATATCCTCCGAGCCACTGCTGCGGCTCGTAACGGTACCGAGTCCCGCAAGATCATTCATGAGCTGGGTAGCCTTGTCCGCGGGCACGCGCAGCGTCGCGGTCGCAACGACCCTGGTGTCTGACTTCTGAAGTGATGACTGTGCCACGAAACCGCCGTACCTAGCTACGAGGACCTCGCAGTCACTGAAAGCCTTCTCGGCATCGACGACGTCAAGCGTAAGGCTGGCATTGAAAATGATCTTTCGATCAGTCACCGCCGGCTGCTCAGGCGTCGTGGCTGATGGCGGGGCGGAAGACAGTGTACCAGCGGCACCCTTGTCCACGGTATTGCCCGATGTCTGGCTGTCGAACCCGGGCGAGACAGAGGCACGCTTCGCGCACCCACTCACAGCCATAGCCACGACAGCAACGACGAGAATCAACACAAGAAAACGACGTGTTCGCACAGACTGAGTCATACGTGCCTCCTTATCCGGAATGGGCGCTGAGCGCCAAGTATTCATGGAATAAGACAGATGACCAACGACGAAGTGCCCAGGCTGGACGCCCACGTCTCCGGTGAAAAGCGCGCAACTACATGGAGACCAGAGGGCTCCTGCCCGATGAACCCATGAAGCGCCATGAGGGAAGCGAATCCTCGGACCTCATCAGGCTCCAGCGTCAAGGCGACCTCGCCCCCTGGAACGGCAGTCTCGAGTTCAAGGGCTGCATCCGCATGCCTGACTCTCAGCCACATTACTAGGAGCTGCCTGCGCGCGACATCGCCCTCAAGCATGACGCGAAAGGATCGCGCAGTTCCAAGAACTGCGCTACCCTGAGAGCCGAAAAACCCCTTGGGAGTAGCGTCCGCGATGCGGAACTCTGGATTCGGAGCGAGTAGTGCTGCGCCTGATGTGGCAAGTGAGAGCGTACGCGGCAGGACGGCACCACCAACATACAGCACCGCTACGATAACAATCGCCATGACTGGCGAGAATCCAAGCCATAGACTCTGCAGCAGCCGACGACGCGAGCGGCGCATGCCAATGGCAGCAGTGACGGAGCTGGCCAGTGAGCGATCCATCGGTGCAAACAACGCAGATACTTCGCTCCGCATCGCAGCCGACAGCTCAAGGGGCTCCTCGTTGTCAATCATTATCTCACTGGCTATTCTCATGTCATGTCTCATCACTTGTCACCATCCATAAGACGTGCTCAACGCCCCAAGGTTCCCGACAGGAGTTTACGCAGCTCACCACGGGCACGGAATACTCTGCTCTTGACGGTCCCCACTGGAACTCCGAGCCTGAAGGCCGCATCTTCATAGCTCAGGCCGTCCAGGTCGACGAGGGCAAAGGCCGCCCTGAACACGGGGTCGATCTTCTGCAAAGCGGCTCGAAGAGCGGACTTGACCTCTTCCACATCTGGACCATCGCTGGCAGTCTGGGGCGCCTCGACCGTCAGCAGGTCAGCTTGAGCGTCGCCAGAACTCACGGGGTGCTGGGAGCGTTTGCGCACAGCGTCGATGCCGGCATTAGTGGCAATGCGATAAAGGTATGACGACAGCCGGGACTGTCCCCGGAACTTGGAGAGACTTCCGTACAGTTTCAGGAAGGTATCTTGTGTCACGTCGTAGGCCAGATCACGGTCGAAGGTCACACGAACCGCTACTGAGAAGACGAATCCCTCGTAGTAGCGCACGATGGTCTCGTACATCTCGGTCCGCCCGGCTGCAACCTGATCGATAGTCTGTGCGAGCTTCGGCATGTCATCCATACAGCCATTATACGAATCTGGGTCACTCTGCATAGGAGCCGAGGCCAACATGTTACGTTACGAACACTGGTTTGACAGCTCTCTGCCCGCACATATAATAGGCATGTGCCGAAGTGGCGGAACTGGCAGACGCAGCAGACTCAAAATCTGCCGGGGTAACACCCGTGTGGGTTCAATTCCCTCCTTCGGCACCATCCCAGTGAAACCTGTCCTCAGCGTCCCCCTTGACAAGAATTCCTTGGTTCACTATACTTATATTCTTAGTATTTCTAACTTTTGGAGGCAAGCAATGACGGAAATCAGACAGGAAACACAGCATTCATCGTATGACCTCAACAGGTTGCGCATTTACAACGTCCTCATGGCTCTACTGCACCTCGGCCAGGCGGTTCTCATCGTAGTCCTTGGCTGGGGAAAGGGTCTGACCGTTCTCATCACGACGAGCTACCTCAAGGCGGGCGGACCCGGCGGGATACCCGCTCCTACACCAGCGACCCTTGGCACCTTCCGCCTTGGCCCTGCAATTGCAGTGTTCTTGCTGTTGTCGGCGATAGCGCACTTCGTGACCATCCTGCCCGGCGTGTTCGAATGGTACAAAGCAAATCTCCAACGCGGCATCAACTACATCCGGTGGTACGAATATGCGCTGAGTTCGTCCGTCATGATTGTCATCATCGCTGAGCTCTCCGGCATGTATGACCTTTCCAGTGCTATCATGCTGTTCTCTCTGAATGCTGCGATGAACCTGTTCGGGTTGATGATGGAACTCCACAACCAGACGACAGCTCGGACAAACTGGACATCGTTCATCTTCGGCTCCATCGTCGGCCTTGTTCCCTGGGTCATCATCTGCCTGTACTTCTTCAGTGCCGCCGCCAGTGCGACCGGAACAATTCCTACCTTCGTCTACTACATCCTCGGAACCATCTTCGTCTTGTTCAACTGTTTCGCCATCAACATGGTTTTACAGTACCGGAAGGTCGGCAAGTGGCGTGACTACATCTTCGGCGAGAGAGTGTACGTCCTGCTCTCGCTGGTCGCCAAGTCCGCTCTCGCCTGGCAGATCTTCTTCGGCGCGGTGGCCCGCAACTGAGTCGACACTACACCCGCGCAAAGCAAAAAACGCCCAGGCATGAGCCTGGGCGTTTCTGCTTCCCCTTCATGCTGGATCTCAGTTCGCGATCCGCCCCCGCCGTATCAGGTCGTCTGCGACATAGCCAAGACCAACTGCACGTAGCCTCTCGGCTGTCGGCAGTCCATTCTGGTCCCAATGATACGCCTGGTAGTAGCCGTCAAGGAGCTGGTCCACCATTTCCTGCGTCACGTGAGCCCCTTTCGTAGGCCCATCCGGCATCTCCTCATACATCTTGGCCGGCGGCTGGTCCCAGGCACGTCCAAACCCCTCCACCTCACGGGTCCAGAACGCCCGGGTCAAGTTCCACACCTTCTCACTGAAGGCGAAGAGTCCCTCTGTCGCATAGCGCTGCCCAGTCACCAGGTTCAGTGCCTTGACGTAGTCTTCCCAGTCGACCTTCACCTCGAGCCATGGGAAGCGGCAGACGCCCAGCACTTCCATGAGAGGACGCAGGTGCTGCAAATCATACACCACCTGTCCCTTCCCTTCAGTGGAGCT
>JAPLGH010000054.1 GCA_026390285.1 Caldisericota bacterium | reverse complement strand
CGCTGCCGGAGCCACTGGCAACGGCATGTTCGAAGCCATCAAGGAAGCCGGCGGACCTGATAAGGGTCTGTGGGGCATCGGCGTCGACGTCGACATGGGCAAGAACCCGAACCTGTACCCTGCGGGCACGCTGACATCTGCCATCAAGCACGTCGACTTTGCCACATGGCTGGCCATCAAGTCCGTGACTGAGAACACCTTCACGTCGGGACCTATCACTCTTTCACTGACCGACGGTGGTGTGGGCTGGGCCCAGGGCAACGTCGCCAAGGTCCTGGCTGCCGACCAGATCGCCAAGATCGAGACCCTTCGTACGGACATCATCGCCGGCACCGTCGTTCCGCCGACCGATCCAACCGCAGTCCCGGCCTGGACCCCTCCGACTGGTTTCTAGCATCTGTTCCAGAACAAACCGCAAACCCCCGGCTTCACGTCGGGGGTTTTCCTATGTGGACACTCTCATTGGAACAGCAAGGAGACCGTGAGCCCAAAAAGAGAAGAAGCCCCAGGTGAGTTGGACCCGGGGCGACTTGGAAAAGGAAAGGGAAGGGCTGTTTGCCACAGCTGCTAATAGTATAACTTCGGGGAGAACAATGCAAACGGGCTTTTCACATTGTTGTCACGCCCGTGCCTAACCCATGATCGGCAGCGAACATCCAGTTCCAGAAGCCCGGACATCCTGTTCAGGGCTCAAAAACGTTCCACCCGCCCCGCTTCATCTGGAAGTAGAAAAAGGCTACCCAGGCTACGGGAAATATGATGGCACTCCATGGTCTTCCGCCCTTCAAGAACATGATTTCGCTGAAGATCAGCGGCACAAGGAATACTGCGAGTCTGATCCAGTAGCGTGGCGGTTGCTTCTTCTGACTCAGCCCAGGCTTCGGCTCAACAGTAGTTGTCGGTGTTTCTGATGGTACCACGACACCCTTGTTCTCCTGCAGGTCTTTGGCCATGTCAGTTCCTATGATACTTCGCCCTTCGCCGGAATATTCCTGCTTGCCAGAATGTTGATGCCGGTGCCGAGCGCGTTTTCAATAACGACGTCCCCGACCTTCACGGGAGCCTTCAGCTCGACTTTTCGGATCACGGCCAGCAGATCAAAAATACGTGGCTTGGGAATCGGCGATTCGGTGTAGACTGGCGCGAGAGGATGCACGCCGCCCCTTACCCGGACCGTGGTCGTCACCATGCGCCGCGGGTCCTTTAGTTCCCCCGTCACATAGTCAATGCCACGCTTGCAGCTATTCCCTTCCATCTGGACAACGATCTCGCCCTCAAGTGTCACGTCCAGGGCACAGCCCCTTGGACAGGTAATGCAGATAAACTTCCTGTGTTCATGCGCCATATCAGTCTCCTTATCGCCTGACGACTCGCACGCTCAGCTCAGACGCGCGTTGCACCGCGTCGTAGGCAGACTGTGGAATGTCGATATTGACCATCTCGCCCGGGCGCACGTAGAGTTCCGTCTTTCTGGTCACGCGTTCTTCGCCGTTCATGACTTCGACCCAGACGGGTTCCTCGATCGGCAGTGTCACGCGCATCTGCAAACGCTGGGCCGATTCTGCAAGGCTTTCCTTGTCCAGGACATGGGGAACGACGTAGCGAACATTGTCTCCGGCTTTCATCCTTACCCGACGGCCGTGGTGTTTGCGCGCGGCAATGGCGTATTCCGCCGCATTCCGCCCGCATAGCAGCCCGGCCTGGGTCACCCAATCCACGAGGTCGTAGACGTGGACCACATTGCCCGCGGCAAAAATTCCGGGAACGCTGGTTTGCATCTTCTCATCGACGAATGGGCCAGCAGTGACGGGGTCAAGTGCAACCCCCGCCTTTCGCGAAAGCTCATTCTCCGGGATGAGACCCACCGAAAGCAGTAGTGTGTCGCAGGGAATAGTCTCCTCAGTGCCCGGTATCGGCTGGCGCTGACTATCGATCTGGACCGACTCTATCGCTTCTACCCTATTGTTGCCGATAATGCGCTTGACCGTATGCTCCAGCTGGAGTGGAATATCATAGTCCAGCAGGCACTGCACATAGTTGCGTGTCAGTCCGGTCAGGAAGGGCATGATTTCCAGCACCCGTTCCACCTTGGCGCCTTCGAAGGTAAGCCTGCGCGCCATGATCATGCCAATGTCACCCGAGCCCAGAATCACGAAGCGCTTGCCAGGCATGAAGCCTTCGATGTTGACAAAGCGCTGGGCTGTTCCCGCTGTATACACGCCCGCCGGCCTTGTTCCCGGCAAAGCAATCTGTGCCCGCGTTCGCTCTCGGCAACCCATGGCGAGCACGAGAGCCCTGGTGTCAAGTTCGAGAAAGCCGGACGTCCGACTCGTCGCATACACATGCCGTTCACTGGTCACATTAAGTGCCATGGCATCCAGCAGCGTATCGATGTGAAGCCCTGCAAGCTCATCGATAAAACGCTGTGCATAGGCAGGACCTGGCATGTCCTTCTTGAATATTTGGAGGCCGAATCCGTTATGAATGCACTGCTGCAGAATCCCGCCCAGCTCCTGTGCCCGCTCGATGACGAGCACATCCTGAGCGCCCGTCTTCTTTGCCTCAATGGCTGCAGCGAGACCGGCAGGGCCAGCACCAATGACAATGACGTCGTATTTTTCTTTCAACATTATTCCGCCTCCTCATCCTTCGTCGGACGGACAAGGAATTCTGATCCCTTACCCTTCTTGCTGATTTCGAGAGGTGAAACGCCCAGTTCGCGAGCAAGAATCTCAACGACACGCGGGGTATCAAACGCTCCCTGACAGCGCCCCGTCCCAAGCCACGTACGCCTCTTGATCGCATCATACGTGCGCGCAGGTATCGGCGCGTGGATCTCGGCCACGATTTCGCCCTCGGTGACGTTCTCACAGCGGCAAATAATGCGTCCATACTTCGCGTCGTTCTCGATGAGCAACTTCTGCTCAATCGGCAACATGTCACGGAAACGTGGACGAGCCCTCCGGATAGGGTTCCAGTCCGGCTTCTCCTGCAGTTCTTCCCCGGCGTCCTTGAGCAACTCAACGACACGGACAGCAATGGCGGGAGACGAGGTAAGCCCCGGCGATTCGATGCCGCCAAGATTGACCAGACCGTCGACTTCCTTGGGGATCTCAATAATGAAATCCTTGTTGTACTTGATATTCGGGTTGGCGCTCGGGGCGTTCCCTCCCGGACGGAGCCCGGCAAATTCGGCTATCGCATATCGAAGATTAAGCGAGGGAACCAGGCTGAGAGCTCCCTGCCAGATTTCATTCAATCCTTCAGGAGTGATGGACCGGTCTTCCTTGTCCTCTATCTCCAGAGCGTTCGGTCCTATGATGGTATTCCCATGGATTGTCGTCGTGACCAGAATTCCTTTGCTGGTTTCAGACGGCACAGGGAAAAGCACGTTGTTGATGGTGATTTCAGCTTTGTCAAAAACGTAGTACTCGCCCTTGCGAGGCGTAATCTTGAACTCCGGCCGAAGGCCAGCCTTGTGCATCACCAGATCGGAATACAGGCCTGCACTGTTCACCACCCAGCGAGACCTGAACTCCCCATGATTTGTCTTGATGCCAACGATGCACTTTCCTTCTATGATGAAGTCCTGAAATGCCGTGTCGGTCAGCAGGGTCACCCCGTTGGCGACGGCATTCTCTGCAGCAGCAATCACGACGCTAAACGGGTCACAGATACCGCCGGTACTCGCCCACAGTGCGCCGCTCACTTCGGGATTGATGTTGGGCTCCCGCTGGCGAACATCGGCACCGTTGAGCATAACCATTCCAGGAACCCCATTGGCAAGCCCCTGCTGTCGCAGAGTCTCAAGCTTGCCATATTCTTCTGGTCCTATGGCAACGACATAATCACCGCGCCTCTCAAAACTGAAGTTGAGTTCGCCTGCGAGCTGGTCAAACATCTGGTTCCCTAGCACATTCATCTCGGCCTTCAGGCTACCCGGCTTGGGGTCATAACCGGCATGCACAATAGCCGTGTTTGCGCAGGACGCACCCATGCCAATGTCGGAATCTTTTTCGATCAGAAGGATATCAAGTTTGTAGCGCGACAGAAATCGAGCAACCATGCTCCCCACCACTCCCGCGCCGATGATGATGACATCATACGTTTTGTCCGCCATGTTTGCCATTCCTTATGCTCAGTATCGTACTTCTTGACGAGAGATTGTACCACTCTTGCGCGTATCAATCGTACAGAAACGAGCCGCGACCGGCGGTCGCGGCTCGTTTCGGATACGAGAAACCTACAACGATACTCCTACTGCTTTACCCAACCAAACGTGCGCTTGACGGCTTCAAGCCAGCCGTCAAAGAGCTTGGCGCGCTTGGCGCTGTCCATCGTGGGCTTCCACGTCTTGTCCACACCCCAGTTGGCGCGCAGATCTTCGACCTTGCCCCAGAAACCGACTGCAAGGCCAGCTGCGTAGGCAGCACCGAGAGCGGTGGTTTCGGCTACCTTCGGGCGGATGACAGGAACGCCGAGGATGTCCGACTGGAACTGCATCAATGTGTTGTTGAAGACCATGCCACCGTCTACCTTGAGTGCGGTAAGCGGAACGCCGGAGTCTTTGTTCATGGCTTCGAGGACTTCGCGGGTCTGATACGCAGTCGCTTCGAGTGCGGCGCGAGCAATGTGACCCTTGTTGACGTAACGGGTCATGCCGACGATGACACCACGAGCGTCACTCTTCCAGTACGGGGCGAAGAGGCCGGAGAATGCGGGTACGAAGTAGATGCCACCGTTGTCCTCGACCGTGTTGGCCAAGGCTTCGATGTCGGAGGATTTCTGGATCAGGCCGAGGTTGTCGCGCAGCCATTGAACCAAGGCACCTGTGATGGCTATTGAACCTTCAAGGGCATACACGGCGGGCTCTTTGCCGATCTTGTAACCAAGAGTTGTAAGCAGACCATTCTTGGAAGGAACAGGCTTGGTGCCGGTGTTGAGCAGCATGAAGCAGCCGGTACCGTAGGTGTTCTTGGCTTCTCCCGCGCTAAAGCAGGTTTGACCAAAGAGAGCTGCCTGCTGGTCGCCAAGGTCACCGGCGATAGGAACACCTGCAAGTGCACCAACGCCCGTACCATAGACTTCTGAAGAGGCCTTGATGTCGGGGAGCATGGAGCGCGGAATGCCCATCAGCTTGAGGTTCTCTTCGTCCCAGTTGAGGGTCGCGAGGTTCATCAGCATGGTGCGGCTGGCATTTGTCACATCGGTGACATGGACGCCGCCCTTGACTCCGCCCGTCACGTTCCAGATGATCCAGGTGTCCATATTGCCAAAATACAGTTCGCCCTTCTCGGCCTTTGCTCTGGCACCGGGAACGTTGTCAAGAATCCATTTGATCTTCGGGCCGGAGAAGTACGTGGCCAAGGGGAGTCCTACTTTGGCACGAAGGCGATCCTGTCCACCGACTTTTGCCAGCTCATTGCAGATGAGGTCCGTACGTGTATCCTGCCAGACAATGGCATTGCAAGACCGGCTTGCCAGTGTTCTTGTCCCAGACCACCGTGGTCTCTCGCTGGTTGGTAACGCCGACTGCTGCGAGATCCTTGGCATCGATATGTGCCTTAGCAAGTGCACCGGCGATAACCGCCTGTGCGGCTGCCCAGACTTCCATTGGATCATGTTCGACCCAGCCGGGCTTCGGATAAATCTGCTCATGTTCTTTCTGGTCGATACCGATGACCTGTCCAGCATGGTCGAAGATCATGAACCGGGTGCTGGTCGTGCCCTGATCTATTGCTCCTACGTACTTTGCCATAATGGTTTCTCCTTTGTCAGCTAACGTTACTTCTTCTCGGGGAGATTCAAAGTGATGAACGCGTCATATGTAAGGACACCCAGGACACCACCGACCAAGGGCATAAGGACTGGTGCAACGAGCCAGTAGAGGCCGTCAAAGAGACCCTTCGTTCCGGCAATGGACCAAAGATACGGGGACCAAGGTCACGAGCTGGGTTGATCGAATAGCCGCTCGGTCCACCGAGAGAGAGGCCGACGGCAAGAACGGTACCACCGACGATCAGGACGCCGAGGTTATCTTTCAGACCCATGTTCTTGGCATCACCAGATGCAAGGATACCCCAGAGCAGGACGGCGGTTCCGAAGATTTCAGCAATGCAGGCATTGAGCAAGCTGTAGGGGCCGGCTGACGTAGCAGCTCCAGCTCCCCAGAACGTCTGGCCAAAGGTTGAACCAGACCCGGCGGCCCACACGTTCGGCATGCCGGCGGCCTTCAGGCCATCAAGGTAGACAAGGAAGACACCGAACGCGCCAAGGAAGGCGCCGACCATCTGGGCGATCCAGAATGGAATGACCTTTGCCCATGAGAAGCCGCGCTTTACGGCCAGGGCAAGGGTGACGGCCGGGTTCAGATGCGCACCGGAAACGCCACCAGAGACGTACACGGCGATGATGACTGCAAATGCCCATCCAATCGTAATGGTGTTCCAGTTGTAACCACCAGCAGCAACGCGGGGGGCAAGACCAACGTTGGCGACAACACCGTCGCCGAGCAGAATCAGGATAAAGGTTCCAAACACTTCACCGATCAACTCTCCAAACAGACCGCTCTGCTGTCACCTTCGCGTGCAGGGATCATACTACTTGCAGAAACCCAATCAACAATGGTTCTTGAAGCACGGACTTTCTGTCAACAACGTCGATCTCCCGTTTGCCTCCTTTCCTCTCCGACATCGCCTGCTATGGGAACCCGACACCAGGAACCTACGGAACCCTGGAACCTGGAAAACACCGGAAAATACGGGGCTTCGCCAAACTCTGAAGCAACCTCTTCTGCCAATATAGTTCTGTAACCGAATTTGTCAAATCACCACGCTCAGGCATCCTAGAACCCAACTTCGTCAGCGATCTCTGCCATGGTCCTGACAAGCAGGAAGGAAGATGTGGCACCTGGATCCTGATGCCCGATACTCCGCTCTCCGAGGTAGCTCGCTCGCCCTTTTCGTGCCTGAACGGGAATAGTCCCCTTCATGCCAGTCTCAGCTGCTGCCGACGCTTTTTCCAGCGCCTCTGCCGCATTGGCTCCGGCTGCAAGCGCTTCCTTCAGCGCCGCCATGGCCGGGGTCAGCGCATCCACCATCGTCTTGTCCCCCAGATTCGCTTTGCCGCGCATCACGATACCTTTCAGGGCCGCTTCACCAGCAATAAGAAGGTCCGCTGGCTCAAGCTCCTGTTTTCCCACAAGCGCCGTTCCTGCCTGCAGGAAAGCTGTCCCGTAGAGTGGTCCGCTCGCTCCACCTACCGTGGTTATGAGAGTCATTCCACACGCCTTGAGGATAGCGCCTATGTCTGTCATGTTCCCAAGCTCGGGCAGTTTCTTTGCAATAGCCTGGAAGCCACGATCCATATTGATACCGTGATCCGCGTCGCCTATGGCGGAATCCAGTTCAGTCAGGTATTCCTTGTTCTCGTGTATGACGTCGATCATCTTGCTCAGCCACCTGACAACATCGCCTACGCTCGCGGGCATATTCTACTCCTTCCTCATATCACCAATATTGGGATGATACCGCCTGTCACCCCTCAGCGCACTCTGCTTCGAACGGTACCCAAGCGGTATCGATGTCAACACTTACTGGCTGCAGTTTCTGCTCAGATGCCCCACCGCAGGCCAGGAGTCTTGACCGGAGCATCCCACAGTTCGAGCATTTCCTGATCGGCCCGGACAAGGGTGATTGAGGCTCCCTGCATCTCAAGCGACGTGATGTAGGATCCGATGAGGTTGCGGGCGATCTTCAAGCCCTTCTTTTCGCAGACCTCATGCAGTTTGCGATAAATGATCTGAAGCTCGATGGCTGGTGTACCGCCCATGCCGTTCACAAAAGCAATGACCTGATCCCCCGCCTTGAACGCTTTGTTGACCAGCGTCACATCGACCCATTCGCCTTTCTTCTCATCCCACTCATGGACTGTCCGCGAGTAGTCGCCATCTTCGATGATAGAAAGCGCCAACATCTCCGTGAGTTCATCCGCTGATTTCATCTTCATTCTGGTTCGACCAGGTTCACCATGGATGCCGATACCCATCTCGATTTCATCGTCGCCAAGCTCGAAGGTCGGCTTTCCGGCGGCCGGAACTGTGCACGATGTGAGGGCCAGTCCCATGCTGCGTCCATTAGCGTTGACTCTGCGGCAAAGATCGGCGACCTTGGTGAGGTCATATCGCTTTTCCGCACCCGCGCCGGTAATCTTTTCCGCTATGACCGTCGTGCCGACTCCGCGTCGTCCGGCAGTCCAGAGGCTGTCCTTGACGGCAACGTCGTCGTCGATCAGGATGTTCTGCACTTTCATGCCTTCCGAGCGAGCCAGATCGGCCGCCATCTCGAAATTCATGACATCGCCGGTGTAATTCTTGACTATGTACAGGATGCCCGCTCCGCCGTTCACCTTCTTGGCAGCTTCGAGCATCTGGTCGGGCGTCGGAGAAGTGAAGACTTCGCCGGTACAGGCGGCGTCAAGCATGCCCTTGCCGACAAAGCCACCGTGCATGGGTTCATGGCCGCTGCCGCCGCCAGAAATGAGCGCTACCTTGCCTTGTACGGGCGCATCGGCGCGGTAAACGAACTTCGGCTCAAGACTGACCTTTACCATGCTGGGGTACGCGAGCACCATCCCTTCCAGCTCTTCTTTTACAACATCTTCTGGCTTGTTGATCAACTTCTTCATACTTTGCCTCCTGCTATCCTATCGGATTTACTCTCGCCCGTTACTTCTTCTCGGGGAGATTCAAAGTGATGAACGCGTCATATGTAAGGACACCCAGGACACCACCGACCAAGGGCA
>JAPLGH010000138.1 GCA_026390285.1 Caldisericota bacterium | reverse complement strand
CTATCTTCGAGCGAATGGTAACTAATGACCCGGAGTCTTCCATTGGGATTCAAGAGCGATGCTGAGGACTTGAGACCGTTTTCGAGAGCATTGAGCTCATCGTTGACATATATGCGCAAAGCTTGAAAGGACTTGGTAGCAGGATTTAGGCGGGCGTGTCTGGTCGGGAAGACAGCGGCTACTGCCTCCGCCAATTCACTCGTCGTCTCGATCGGCGCACGTTGCCGACGACGCACGATCGCACGAGCGACCTGACGCGACCTCCCCTCTTCGCCGTACTTCCACAAGATGTCGGCAATGTCTTCCTCCGGAAACGAGTTCACGATATCCCTGGCAGTGACCTTGAGGTCGTCGTCCAATCGCATGTCCAGTGGTTGGTCATGGCTGAACGAAAACCCCCTGCCTGTGCCCGTGAGTTGCTCTGAAGAAAAACCCAGATCCATCAGGATTCCGTCGAATCGTGTGTCTGGATAATCCTTCAACAACCGCGTCATGTCCCGAAAGTTTCCGCGGATGATAACTTTGCGGGCGGCAGTATCATTAAGCCGCTCGCGGGCAATGGCAAGAACCGCTGCATCGACGTCCAGCATGAAAAGCGTTCCTTCGCTAGAAAGTTGGCGCCCAACCTCATATGCGTGTCCGCCTTCCCCTGTCGTACAATCCAGATAGGTTCCGTCTGGTCGAATCTGCAGGTATGTCGTGACCTCGTCCAGGAGGACTGGGGTATGTACAATTTCAGTCATCTGGCCTGCAAAGCTCCAATATTCTGTTCGAAAACCTTCTCCGCTTTAGACCGGTAGGTATCCCACGTATGAACGTCCCAGATCTCCAGGTGCGTCAAGGCACCGGCGAATACGACCTCTTTGTCGAGTGAAGCATATTCACGTAGATGCTGAGGTATCGAAATACGACCAATCTTGTCGAGTTCAACCGTTGCAGCTCCGCTGAAAAGGATGCGGACGAAGGCCCGATTGTCGGATGAGACAGGGATGAGGTCACCATAGAACCGCTCGATGATGGAGGTCCACACTCTGTCATCAAACAGGTAAAGGCATCGATCCATGCCCTTGGTGAGAACGTAGGGAGAACCGGCGTCACATCGGTAGTGGGCGGGGAACATCGTTCGCCCCTTGTCGTCCACAGAGTATCTATATTCACCGATGAAACAGTTCTCCTTGGTCATGGCGTAAGTATACCACAATTTCCCACTTTTTACCACAATTCGTGGAAAGACGCCAAGAACAAGTTCTAGACTATCGTTCCGCCTCCGAGTATACGCTGGTCATCGTAGAAGACAACCGCTTGCCCCGGGGTAACAGCAAACACGGAATTGGCCAGATGAACGGAAACTCCGTCCTCAGAAACTCTATCAACACTGCCTTTTGCTCTGAAATACGCCGATTTGCCAGTGGGAAGATGCTGCCATTTCAGATCGATGGCTTCAAATACGTCTCTCATACACGCATTCCGCTGCCCGACGACAAGCTCGTTCGTATCGTGCCGCTTCTCCACGACATAGAGCCGCGATACAGCACTGATGCCGAGGCCCGATCGCTGGCCGATCGTATATGACGCCGTCCCCTGGTGCTTGCCGATGACGGTTCCATCCTTCAGGACTACGTCTCCGGGAACACAGGACAAGCGACGACAAACCTCTTCGTTGACCGGACCTTCTACAAAACATAAGTCCTGACTCTCGCGACTGGCCAGAAGATCAGAGCTGAACCATCGCGAGGCCAGCGCCACCACGTCGCTCTTGACGCGACCTGCGAGAGGAAACAAGACTCTGCGACGCTGCTCCGCTGAAAGCCGATACAGGAAGTACGACTGGTCCTTCGCCCGGTCCATGCCGCGGCAAATCTGGTCCCCGTCCTCACTGTGGACGATTCCAGCGTAATGACCACTTGCGATAAAGTCGGCATGCAGCTCATCGGCTGCGTCAAGCAGTCCCTGCCACTTGACGCGCTCGTTGCACAACACACAAGGATTTGGGGTAGCCCCTCCGGCTACCGCTTCCCAGAATGGCTGGATGACTCGGCAGTCGAAGGCGTCTTTCATGTCCACATTATGCCATGCAATGCCAAGATGCTCGCACTGGGCCTTCGCTCGTCGCGTAGAAGCGATGTCACAGCAGGCACTATGCTGAGAGAAGTGCAGGGTGACCCCGATGACATGTTCACCAAGCTCTTTCAGGAGCAGAGCAGAGACGGCAGAGTCCACGCCTCCACTCATTCCAACCACGACGCTCATGAACAGAATCCAGTCACCAGGCAGGCTCCTGCAGTCACAACTGCGACGGCCATGCCGACTGCTTCGCGGAACTCTCTGACATGTCGTCCACGAGCACTACTGGACAGCTCCTTCCTTGGGCTTCTTCTTGACGTCAATCCCTGACGCATCGGCATACTCATAGGTCTCGTACCTGAGACAGCACATCAACTTACCGCAGACACCCGTAATTTTGCCGGGGTTCAAGCTCAGGTTCTGCACCCTGGCGCACTTGAGACTGACCGGCTTGATCTCCTTGAGAAACGTGTTGCAGCAAAGCTCCCTTCCGCACATGCCCACCGTTGGAAAGAAACGCGTTTCGTCGCGTGAGCCGATCTGCCACATCTGCACCTTTGCCTTCAATGACCGAGACAGCGTGGACACAAGGGTTCGAAAGTCTACACGCGTCTCGGCAGTGAAATAGAACACATACTGTTTGCCCGAAAACGAAAGTTCGCAGTTTACGAGGTGGATCGGGAGTTTGGCAGCCCGCACCTGCTCTTTGCATAGAATCACGGCTGCGTCCTGTTTTCGCTGGTTCTCCTCAAGACGCTCCACGTCGGCCGGAGCAAGTTTGCGAGCGTACTTGAGGCCAGCTGTCACCCGTTTCTTGCCTGATACGTCGTGCCTTGGATAGCCTATGATGACCTGCATCAGTTCCCTGTCGCTGCCAACTGCAAGGACCTCGTCACCGGGGAGCAATACAACGCCATC
>JAPLGH010000097.1 GCA_026390285.1 Caldisericota bacterium | reverse complement strand
GGACATCATGTCGCTCCTTGCGGCCTGGGGTGCATCGAATTCGCTTTTGTCCCTCGAAGAACTGCAGTTGGAAAAAGACATGGATAACCAGGTCAACCGGTCTGTGAACGCCGAGCTAGGCAATCTGGAGCGCGAGACGATGGCTTTCGACAAATTGCGGGCCGCTTATGATCGGACTGACCGCACGCGCCTTTCATCTCGTACAGTCGAGGTCGTCCAGGCACGGCTGAGGTACCCCGACCTCCCGCTGTCCAAGCTTGTCGACAAGGTACCCGGACGTGTCTCCAAGAGCACCATTCACTACCACATCGAGAAGGTTCTTCGCAATGCGGAGTAGCCAGAAACAGCGACAGCAACTGAGCCTTCGCCAGAAATCCTATCTGGCCACGCGTGGTCTAGTTCTCGAGCAGCCCCTGACCGATTTTGGGACTCTCATGGATCGGTTTGCCGCTGACAGCATCATTGCCGAGAAGCATGCCCGGGTCGATCCATCCGGTGACACATGGAACGGCGACCTTGACAGCTTTGCAGACGCCGAAGAGTCAACTCCCGCGGAATTGATACTCGATGAGCTCGTGGGCAGGAGCTCGTGGGCAGGGACCTCATTGACGATTCTCAAGTCGAATGCGCACGATTTGTCGCCTCCGACCTGGATGAACACGGCTTCTTCCCGAGGCAGGTGTCGCAGTATGCCACGTCGATTTCTTTCTCCAGTGCACAGGTTCGACGTATATTGACCGCCATTCGGACCCTCGAGCCGGCAGGACTTGGCGCCACAGACGTCGCCCATGCTTTTGCCCTGCAGATGTCGCGCGTGCTCTCCGAACTTCCCGTGGCTGCCTGCGCTCAGTTCCTGCGCGCGCGTCAGCGCTCCGTCTCTCCAGGCGTTGTTCGCGCATGCCTCAGGAAACTCGGGATGGAGTGTGATCCGGCCTCATTGCAGCGTATCCTCACCGTGCTGGACCCGGAGCCCGCCAAACACATGACGTCTGGGCAACCGCGCATCGTGTCACCTGACATCGTCATCGAGCAGGATCCACTGACTGGAGCCCTTACCTGTACGGTGCCCGGGCCTGCCTGGAGGCTCGCAATCGACCCCCTGGTGGTGTCGTCCGCCCGCAGGGACCCAGACGCGAGGAAACAGGTCCTCATGGAAGTCACGAGAGTCCGCTGGATCGACGATGCCATCGCAGAACGAACGGCTGTGCTTACCAACCTGGGCGAGGCTCTCATCACTTCACTTGCTCCGTACCTCGCCGAGCAGTCCAGCCATCCATCGCGCGTCCCAGTGGAGCAACTGATGCGAGTAACCGGCATGTCGAGAACAGTCATGGTCCGCGCCCTTCGGCGGAAGTATGTGACAACGCCGCGTGGCACTTTCAGACTCCGTTCACTGGTGATGGACCGATGGCAGACTGCGGCTGCCCCGGCTCGGGAGGCAGTGGCACTCGCGCTGCAGTCCGACAAGGACTCCAAAGCGCTGAGCGACCGGGAGATAGCGGAACGCCTCGCGAACCAGGGTATCCACATCAGCCGGCGAACCGTAGCCAAGTATCGTCTCTCTCTTGGAATCCCTGCTCGATACTTCAGAGACAGTTAATAACCTTCTGTTTTCTTTTGGCAGCATTTGCGTATCATGTGTATACGGTGCCGTTCCGGCTCAACCGGTGCGACCAATTTCTCACGGAGGTAGACCATGGCAAGAATTGCAATCAATGGACTTGGCAGAGTCGGTCGACAGGTATTAAAGCATCTCATTACGCGCTATCCAGAACTCGAGATCGTTGCCGCCAATGACATCACGGACGAGCAGACGCTGGCGCACCTTCTGAAATATGACTCGAACTACGGTACCTGGAATGTGGACATCGAGGGCAAGGAAGGTGCGATCCTCATCGATGGCCGCGAAGTCAAGATCTTCCGCGAGAAAGATCCTGCTGCTCTACCGTGGGGCAAACTGGGTATCGATATCGTCATCGAATCGACCGGAGTTTTCACCGATGCCGACAAGGCTCGCGGGCACATTACCGCTGGCGCCAAGAAAGTACTGATCACCGCCCCTGCAAAAGGTGAGGACATCACGATCGTCCTGGGTGTCAACGAGGACCTTCTTGACGTCTCCAAGCACAGCATCATCTCAAATGCCTCCTGCACGACGAACTCTCTG
>JAPLGH010000026.1 GCA_026390285.1 Caldisericota bacterium | reverse complement strand
GCTACAGGAGAAAGCCCGGGACCTCCAGCAGAAGGTGAATGACCTTCAGCAGCAGCTGGCGGTCCTGGCAGCGCAGATGCAGGCGACCGTGACGGCCGAGGAACAGGCTGCTCGGGCGAAATACTTGGCGGTGGAAGCAAAACTGCTACGCCCGAAGGTCAGCAACATCGTCATCAGGCGGGTAGGCGTCGTGTTCCGGTAGACATTATGACATTCCCACTGCCGCATCTGTCGGGTCCCATATATGGCAGGACCGGACAGATGCGTTGCAGGGAGACCGTCGAAAGTCAGGACAGCCGGTCCGCCAATGCGTCAGCGACAGCAGTGACAAGGTCTTCCATGTGATACGGCTTCTGAACGTAGCCAACCATGCCTGCATCGAGGGTGTCCTGCGCGTGGCCGTCCAGCCCATAGCCCGTCGACAGGATTGCGCGAACGGCGGGGTCGATGGCCTTGAGGGCTTTGAAGCACTCCTGACCATCCTTGCCGGGCATGACCATGTCGATGATGACGAGGTCGGCTTCGTGCGGGTGGCTGCGGTACCAGGCGACCGCCTCCGTGGAACCGGTGACGGTGACGACGTCGTACCCTGCCCGGTGCAGCATCTCACGCGCCAACTTCCGGACGACCTCTTCGTCGTCGACGATCAGGATGCGCCCATGTCCCTTACCAGGAAGATCGGCAGCGTAGACGGTCGCGGGAGCGATGTCAGTTGCAGGAATGTACACGGTGAAGGTGGCGCCCTTGCCGATGTCGCTCCCCACGTCGATGAACCCCTTGTGCGCTTTCACGATCCCATAGACCATGGCGAGCCCCATACCCGTGCCCTGCTCCGCGTCCTTGGTTGTGAAAAAGGGCTCGAAAATGCGGCGCAGGTTCTTTTTCTCGATGCCGACACCGCTGTCCTTGACCGAGAGAGCGACAAACACTCCTGGCTCGGCTCCAGGGTGCGCCATGAGCTGCTCCGCGTCGAGGACCTGACGCCACGTCCGGAACGTCAGGCTCCCACCCCGTGGCATCGCGTCACGCCCGTTGATTGCCAGGTTGAGGACCACCTGCTGGAGTTGTCCTGGATCTCCCAGGACGGTGGCCTGGTCAGTATCAAAGTGTTCGGTAACGGTGATGTTCTTGTTGACCGTCCGGGTGATGAGGGAGACGACCTCGAGGACAGTGCTGTTGAGATCGACAGTGGTATTCTGGTGCTTGCCTCGCCTTGCGAAGCTCAACAGCTGCCTGGTGAGTTCGGCCGCTCGCTCGGCCGCCTGCTGGATGACATGTAGGCCTTGCTGCATTGTGCTCCCCGGTACGGCGTCCGGCTCAAGCATGTTGGCATATCCCAGAATGCCCGTCAGGATGTTGTTGAAATCGTGGGCGACGCCGCCGGCCAGGAGCCCGATCCCCTCCAGCTTCTGGGACTGGCGCAGCTGTTCCTCGAGAGCAGCTTCCTGTGTAATGTCACGCCCGACATAGGTGTAGTTGGCAACCTCGTCGCCGGGGCCCCGGACGGGGCTGACCGTCAAGTCGAGCTCCACTGCACTGCCATCTTTCCGTACGCTGGTGATCTTCTTCTTCCAGCTGTCGTAGGTGGTCAGATGCTCTTCTGTGCGCCGCTCGAGCGGGACTGCAACCTCTTCTCCCAAGAGCCCCCGGATGTCGTGTCCTCTGCTTTCGGCCTCCGGGAATCCGGTCGCGTGCCCAAAAGCAGGGTTGACGTAAGTGACGATGCCGTCGGGATCGGTGATGGCGATGGCGTCGGCTGCTTGTTCGATGGCGGTGGCCAGACGAAGCGCCTTGGCCTCGGCCCGTTCGCGCCGGAGATCATTGATCACAAGGAAGACGATACCCATCACCAGCATGGCCATGATCAGGATGGTGAAGAAGACGAGCCTGCGGTTGGTGTCAAGGATGGTGACCGGGCGGTTGATCACCGTAGCGCCGACAGGAAGGCTCGACAAGGGAATACTGAATGCCTGCAGCTTGAGCCAGTCGAATGCCACGAGTGTCGACCGTTGTGTCACCACTGGAATCGAGCTGGTGGGTTCGCCGGCCAGGATGCGGGTGGCGAGTTCTCCCGCCTGTGTGCCCTCCAGCTGAGCGCTGGTGAGCACGCCGCCAACAATGCCTTGACCCAGGCAATGTTCATACATGCCGTAGATGGGAAGACTGGTGTGCCGGGCAAGCTCCGCAGTAAATTCCGGCATGTCTATGAAGACCCCGTCGCGATCGCGAATGAACGGGGCAGCCAGGATGATCGTACCGCTGGGGAGTTTCGCCACTGCGTCCATGACCTCTGCGATCGTCGAGTCAGGCGAGAATGTGAACACAGCGCGGTCCCGAAACTCGGGGATGGCCATCTGGATCGTCTGGCGAACGGCAAGGCCCGTCTCAGTGAAGTCGGTGATGACGTAGACATTGGTGGCGTGCGCTTGGAGCCTGAGTGCTAGTGTCAGTGTCCCGGCGGGATCGATTTCCTCGGCCACGCCCGTGACATCCTTCGCTCCCCCGAGCAGAGACGCCTGATAGTTGTTGATGCCACAGAACACAATGGGCACGCCGGCAAACAGACTGCTGCGGCGGTCCAGGGCAAAGTCCAGCGCCGGGTTGTCGGTGACGATCAAGACATCGGGCTTACCGGCACCGTAACGCGTCTGCAGCAGCTTCTCGACCTGATCGAGGTTCTGCTGCGAGGGAAACCGGCGCCAGTCAAGATACTCCACGGAGAGCTGAATCCCTAACGCGTCAGCGAGGCCGCTGCGGATTCCAGCGACCTCATCATCAGTCCAGGAGTAGCCCTCCTGGTAGGAGTTGAGGATAAGGACACTGCTGGAAGGCGCTGCAGCAAGGGTGGCCGGAAGTCCAGGCATTGCTGCAAGAACTGCGGTCAGGACGAGCAATATGACAAGACGGGATACCTTCATGCACAAGCCTCCAAGCCACGACCATCATGAAACAAAGGGCGACACACGACTATTGTGACGCTCAGGCTCTGCTATTCAAGAGGAGGCTGGTCGGCGAGCGACGCGAGGACCTGCGTCAACTCAGCGAAGTTGTAGGGCTTGGCAAGCACGCCATCGAAATGATACGTGCGGTACTCGGCCATGACGGGGTCCGTGGCGTATCCGCTCGAGGCAATGAGCTGGGCTGGCGTATGGCTTGCGCGAAGCAGGGCGGCGGCTTCCTCTCCGCCCATGCCGCCCGGAATGGTCAGGTCCATGATGATGACGTTGAACGGACGTCCGGCGGCAGTCGCCTCTGCATCCGCATGGAGTGCGCTGGCGCCATCAAGGACAGCCTCCGCCCCATATCCCAGTTTCTTCAGCATCGCGACTGCCACCTGTCGCACTGTTGATTCGTCGTCCATGACCAGGACGCGGCCGTGTCCGCTGACGCGGGGAGCCGTGTCGGACAACTGACGGGATGGATGGACAGGGGCAGCCGGCAGGAAGATGGAGAAGGTCGTGCCAACCCCCTGCCTTGAGGCCACGCCGAGGTATCCGCCGTGCTTGTGGACAATAGCATAGGACGTCGCCAAACCAAGGCCGCTGCCGCTGCGCTTTGTACTGAAAAAGGGATCGAAGATCTTGCGAAGGTCGCTCTCAGCAATCCCCGTGCCGGTGTCGCTGAGGTCAATGCGGACGTAGTCACCGGGCGCAAGGTCGGGATATGGTACCGGATCAACAAAGGTGACGTTGCGTGCCGAGGCGGAAATCGTTCCTCCGGTAGGCATCGCCTCGTCAGCGTTGATGACGATGTTGGCGAAGACCTGGGACAGCTGCCCCTTGTCGACACTTGCCCACCACAAGTCCGCAGGCAGGTCGAAACGAGGCGAAACGTCAGAACCGCGGAGGGCGAAGCTGACCGCTTCCTGCAGGATTTGAGCCACATCCTGGACGGAACGGACGGGCGCCCCCCCTTGGCAAACGTCAGCAGCTGCTGCGACAGCCCACGAGCCTGGAGGATCTCCTGCTCTGCTTCCTGCAAGAGTACGCGGGAGCGCTCGGGGTCATCCTCGATGCGCGCCAGGCTGATGTTGCCGATGATACCGGTCAGCATGTTGTTGAAGTCATGGGCGATGCCACCCGCCAAGACACCCAGCGACTCCAGCTTGTCCATCCGCTGAAGCTCGTGTTCGAGGCGAACACGGTCGGTGACGTCGACACCGGAGGAGATCAGCCCAGTGACCCGGCCGTCGGCATCCCGCAGCAGAGAGTCATGCCACGCCACGATGCGTTCTTCGCCACTGCGTGTGACGACTGGGTTTTCCGTAAAACGGGGAAGGAACCCTCCCTCAAGCTCGCTACGGATCAATGCCTTGATCCTGTCACGCTCGCGTTCTGGCAGTCTCATGTCGAGCCAGTTCTTGCCGACGATCTCATCCGGTGTGTAGCCGAAGAAGTCGCAGCCTGTCTGGTTGAGGCGCACGAGCCGGAGGTCCATGTCGGTGACCTCCATGATGACCCCTGAGGTGTTGAAGTAGGTTTCGGCCTTGGACGCCTCGATGCGCGTTGCTTCCTGAGCATCGTGGCGGGCTGTCGCGTCATGTGCTACCAGCAGGACCCGTTCGTCTGGGAGCGGACTGATGCGGACCTCGAACCAGTGCCGAGACCCGGCGATGTCCTGACTGAGCCCCGCCTCGGTTGTCACGCGTTCCGCAAGCGCCAGCTGAACTTGGGCGAGGATCGCCTCGGCTCCCTCAGGAGCGAAGACGTCTTGTGCGCTCCTGCCGACGAGGCGATCCGGAGAGTACTGCCGTGATGCCCCCGTGGAGACCGATTCGATGCACGTGCCGCCTTGGTCCATAATGACGATGACGTCGTTCATGGCCGCGAACAGAGCCCGCATCCGTGCCTCAGATGCTTGCAGTGCGCGCTCGGCACGAACACGGTCGGAGACGTCGGTCATCGCGACAAGGACCCTGTGGAGATTCTTCTCTCCGCCTGGTGCGATCATCCACTGTGTCGAAATGAAGAGAGGCTCATCGCGCACGGTGGATGCCGGTCCTTCCCATTGGAAGGAGAGGTCTCCGCGAGCAATGTGGACGAGTTCGAGCTCGAAGTGTTCGAGAGCCCTATCAGGCATCGTGGCCATGAGCGAGCCGACCAGTTCGCTTTTCTGGCTGGCGCCAGCCAACCTGAGAGCTGCACGGTTGACATCAGTGACGCGGAGGAGCGATGCGAGTTCACGGACGACGTCTGGGTGTGCGTGCAGCCATGCGGCGACGTCTCCCGTTCCCGAAGGAAGTGCCTGCTTCAGACGCTTGTCAAGTTCGAAGAAATCCTCTTCCCAGAGAGCGACGGGAGCATCTTCGAAGAGCGACCGGTAGCGCAGTTCATTCTCCCGAATGGCTGCTGCGGCGCGTTGACGGTCGATGGCGACCGCGATCTGGTCCGCGACGAACGACAGGACGTCCCGGTCCCGCTCGGTGTAGCGGTAGACTCCGTGATACACTTGGACAGCGATGACCCCGATTGGCTTTGCCTGCAGCCGCAGTGGGACACCAAGCCAGCTGATGGGAGGCGTTCCCGTGGGTATGAGACTTCCCGACTTGATCAGTTCTTCCTGGTGGAAGTCACTCAGGAGCAGCGGGGTGCCGGTGCGCAGGATGTATGCCGTCAGGCCTGTCTCGGCTGTCTGCGGGTCGGGAGGCACGACGTCGCACTCATCCATGTAGTATGGGTATGAAATGAACCCCGTTTGTGGATCTCGGAGTGCGAGGTACAGGTTCTCCGCAGGCATCAGCTCGGCGATGATGTGGTGGATGTGGCTGTATAGATCCTGCAGACTCCCGGCGGATGCCGCCGCCTGGGAGATGCGATACGTGGCTTCCTGCACCTTCCGGGCGCGCACGGGTTCGTCGATGTCGACAATGCTGCCCTCGATGACAAGTCTCCCATCCGGCATTGCCAGTGGGTGCCCTTGCTCCCAGACGGTTCGCCCAGCGCCGTCAGGCTGAATGAGGCGGTACTCGAGATGAAAGGGTTCTCTCCTGTCGACCGCGGCCGCGACGGTCTCGACATAGCGAGACGCGTCGTCCGGACGCATTGTCTGCACCAGAATCTCGGGTTTCCCGACCAGGTCCTCGGCTGAGAGGCCAAAGATACGCTCATATCCTCCACCGACAACCTCGAAGGGGAAAGGCGCTTCGGCAGTTGCGCGGTAGACCATGCCTGGCAGGCCTGCCATCAGCCGGGTCAGTTCCTGGTCGTCTGCTGCACTCCTTGTGACCGGCATGTCCTTGTCGTTCATCCCAGCCTTATCATCACGATTGTCTCCGCACAATGTGTTCTCCTTCAGGCGATTCTCATTATGAGGGAGAACGGGCGCCGTGCAAGATGGCCAACAGCCATGTTGCCATCTGCGCCGGGATGATGAGATGACAGGGTTTCCCGGCCTGTCATTCCCCCGAGCCCTTTTGTCCAAGGCGAGGGGTGCTTCCCACGAGCATGTTTGGTGTCATGGGAGTGGCGCTCTGCCGCGCATGCGGGAATCCAGCCCTGTCATAACGGATACTCCCCGCCTCCGCGGGAATCACAAAGTGTGGTTGGTGGAAACCGATTTCCACCCATAATAAGTCAGTATTGAGCAGACGCTCATAAAATGAGTGTGGAGTCAGAAGGGAGTTCGAGAGTGACTGACGATCAGAACCATCAGGACGGCTTTGCGCGGAGGGAGCGGCGCGTAGAGCGCCGGCGGGAGGAGATCCTTCAGGCGGCTGCCTCGGTCTTTGCCACAAAGGGATATGCCGCAGCGACGACCAGGGAGATCGCCGCCGCAGCTGACATCGCCGAAGGCAGCCTCTACAACTACTTCAGCAGCAAGCGCGATATCCTCGTTGCCATCATCTCCCGTTCACCGTCTCCCGTGGACCGCCTGCTGGCGGACACTGCGCATCTGACCGACCGTGACCAGTTCGTCCAGTTCATCGAGCAAGCTGTTATGGCGCCTGCCCCTGAGCAGCCGTGGATGCGTACGATCATCAAGGAGGCATGGACTGATGACGAGCTGTTCCGCCAATACCAGGCCGGGCATATCGAGAAGTTGACGTCACGCTTCGCACGCGTCATCAGTGGTGGAGTGAAGGCAGGCTGGTTGCGGCCCCTCGATCCCGATGCCACAGCGCGCGCCGTGATCGCTCTTCTGATGGCATTCATGATGCATCCGATGCGGGCATGTCCGGCAGTGGAGACACCAGAGGCCCGCACCCAGCGCATGCAGTCGGCAATCGATATTCTGCTGTACGGATTGATGGGGCACCAAT
Source organism: Caldisericota bacterium (assembly GCA_026390285.1). Lineage (GTDB taxonomy): Bacteria > Caldisericota > Caldisericia > Cryosericales > Cryosericaceae > Cryosericum. Next base: position 15,433 of record JAPLGH010000026.1, on the reverse strand, counting down.
CCCCCGAACAGGAAAAGGAGTAGCATATGCATCAACTGATGAAGATCTTTCGCTTCTTGAAACCGTATCGGAGCAAGGCTATTCTGGCGATGCTGGCGCTCATTGTGACTATTGCCAGCGATCTTGCTGTTCCGCGCCTTATCCAGAATGTGGTCGACAACGGCATCTCCAAGAGCAACATGCATGTGGTGCTGGGGACCATGGGCATCATGCTGGCGGCGTCAGCTCTGGGTGTTCTCATGTCGATCCTGAACACGAGGTATGCGGTCGATGTGGCGGTGGGCGTCGGAGCGGACGTGCGCAGTGCAACCTTCCGCAACATCCAGAAGTTCAGTTTCAGCAACTTGGATAAGCATCGCACCGGCGATCTCATGACCAATCTGACGAGTGACGTGAGCCGCGTGCAGACCATCGTTCAGATGAGCCTGCGCGTGATAACCCGGGCGCCGCTCATGCTGGTGGGCAGCGTTGTTCTCATGTTCCTGACAAGCCCGAAGCTGGCGCTGGACGTGCTGGCCATTCTGATTGTCGCCGGCGCACTGATCATCATGGTGTCGACCAAGGCGCAGCCGATCTGGCTCCGTGTCCAAGCCAAGCTGGATCGCCTCAACTCGGTTCTACAGGAGAACCTGGCGGGCATGCGCCTCGTGAAGGCCTTTGTCCGCTCCGGCGAGGAAAACAGGCGTTTTGGTGTGGTCAATGACGATTTCATGGACCAGAACATCCGGGTTCAGCGATTGCTGGCCGTGGTCATGCCGACCATGATGGTTGTCATCAATGTCGGGATGGCCATGATCATCCTGGTGGGTGGAAAACAGATCGTTGGTGGTACCATGACAACGGGACAGCTGATGGCATTTCTCAACTACCTGATGTTCACGATGTTTCCTCTCGTCATGATGGCCAACCTGATCATCGTGCTCTCGCAGGCAGAAGCGTCGGCGGGGCGTATCAACACTGTGCTTGAAGCGGCAAGCAGCATCGTGGACAAGCCTGGCGCCCGTGATCTCCCAAGCATTAAGGGCAGGGTTGCCTTTGAGCATGTGACCTTCAGCTACGGGCGGGACTGTAGCGACGCCGTATTGCAGGACGTGAATTTTGTCGTGGAGTCGGGTCAGACTGTTGCCATTCTGGGTGAGACGGGTTCCGGCAAGACGACGCTGGTCAACCTCATCCCCCGTTTCTATGACGTATGCGGCGGCCGGATCACAGTGGACGGCGTCGACGTTCGCGACGCGACGCTGGCTTCGCTGCGCAGCCACATGGGTATTGCGCTGCAGGAGGCCGTTCTCTTCACGGGGACGATCCGGGACAATATTCGCTATGGGCGCCCGGACGCCTCGGATGAGGAGGTGCAGGCTGCAGCGCGCGTTGCAGCAGCCGAGCAGTTTATCCTCGGTCTGCCGCAGGGATATGACACAAAGGTCGAGGAGCGGGGCGCCAACCTGTCCGGCGGGCAGAAACAGCGCCTTTCCATTGCCCGGGCACTGCTCATGAAGCCCAGCATCCTCATTCTGGATGACAGCACCAGCGCTGTCGACGTAGACACCGAGGCGCACATCCAGGAGGAACTGCTCAAGGCACATGCCGGCACGACCGTCATCATGGTTGCAACGCGCATCAGCACGGTACTTGGAGCGGACAAGATTCTGGTCCTCGACAAGGGCCGCATCGCAGCCGAGGGCACGCATCAGGAGCTGATGCAGACCAGCCCCATCTATCGGGAAATTTATGATTCCCAGCTTGGGAATGGAGGAAACCACAATGGCTGAGCAAAAGACGGGCGTACAGATCGTCCGGAGTGGAGGCCCCATGGGCGGTGCCAGCGCAACGGCACGGGCAAAGGATGCCCGAGGAACATTGCGGCACCTCATGCAATACCTGCGGCCATATATGGGACAGCTTAGGCTTGTCATCATTCTCCTCGTTGTCGGAGCAGGGTTGTCACTCGTTGGGCCGCTGCTTATTGGCAGGGCTATCGACGCAATCAGCAAGACGCACAGTACCCAGACGGTGGCAAGCATCGCAGGATTGATGATCTGGGCCGGGGTTGGAACGTGGCTGGCGGGATTGGGGCAGGCATGGATCATGGCTGGGGTTTCTCAGCGAGCCGTGCGCGACATGCGCAAGGACCTGTTTGAGCATCTCCAGACTCTATCCATGAGCTATTTCGACCGTCATTCGCAAGGAGACCTGATGAGCCGCCTGACCAACGACATGGACGCGGTCAGCCAATCCCTGTCGCAGGACCTGACGTCGCTGATCAGCAACCTGCTGAGCGTTCTGGGCATGATCGTCATGATGCTGGTTCTCAGCAGATGGCTCGCCCTGACTGCGTTTGTCATGCTGCCGCTCATGTTTTTCCTGACTGGCAGGGTCATGGTCTGGACGCGCCCTCTGTTTCTCAAGCAGCAGCGCACGGTCGGCGACCTCAACGGCGTCATGGACGAAGAAGTCGGCGGCCAGCGCGTCGTCCAGGCGTTCGGCCAGCAAGCCAAGGCGCTCATGGTGTTCGACGCAAGCAACAATGCTGCGCGCGAGGCCGGGCGCCGGGCACAGTTCATTGCCATGATCACGATGCCGCTCCTGCAGTTTCTCGACCACGTGGACGTTGCTATTGTGGCAGGCGTGGGCGGCGTACTGGTACTCAAGGGTATCGTCACCGTCGGCCTGGTGGCAACATTTCTCACCTACACCCAGCGCCTTTCACAGCCGCTGCTGCAGGTGGCGAACCTCATGAATACCGTGCAGGCAGCTCTTGCCGGTGCCGAGCGTGTCTTCGACGTGATCAACCACAGGCCAGAACTTCGGGACAAGCTGGACGCACTGCTTCTGCAACAAATCCAGGGCGACGTTGTGTTCGACCATGTTGACTTTGGATATCTCAAGGACATATCAGTGCTGCATGATGTCAGTCTGCATGCGCTGCCGGGCCAGATGATGGCTCTGGTGGGCCCCACCGGCGCAGGCAAGACGACCATGGTGAGCATCTTGTCCCGCTTCTACGACATTCAGGCCGGACGCATCCTCATCGATGGAACAGACATCAAGGATGTGCAGGTGGACAGCCTGCGGCGTCAGCTGGGCATCGTACTCCAGGATGGATTCCTGTTCTCGGCATCTGTCAGGGAGAACCTGCGGTTTGGCCGACTGGATGCGAGCGATGAAGACATTGTCGCCGCGGCTACACTGGCCAACGCCGACCAGTTCATCCGACGCCTCCCGCAGGGGTATGACACGGTCCTCGCAGAGAGGGGAAGCGATCTCAGCCAGGGACAGCGCCAGCTGCTAACCATCGCCCGCGCCATCCTCGCTGACCCGCGCATCCTCGTGCTCGATGAGGCCACATCATCGGTCGACACCCGTACTGAGATTCACATTCAGCATGCGCTGCTCAACCTCATGAAGGGGCGAACCAGCTTTGTCATTGCACACCGCCTGAGCACGATCCGCACAGCCGACCAGGTCCTGGTCATTGATGGGGGGCGCATCATCGAACGTGGCACACACGAGTCGCTCCTGGACCAGCGTGGTTTCTACTACAACCTGTACATGTCACAGTTCAAGGGGACCGCTGCAGCAGAAGCTGCCATGGCGTAACAACTGGAGCAAGGATGATTCACCGCGTCGCCCGGAGGTAGTCAGCTTCCGGGCGATTGCGTTACACGCCGTTCGCCTCGGTAGTTACTTCCCCTCCGTCATTTCCGCGGAGGTGGGAACCCACGTCTTTGGCGACATGGGGAACGACACACTTCCCTGCTACACTGTCACCGGAGGGGGAGCCGTGACGAGGGAGAACGACGTGGCGACATGGATCTATGTGGTGCATCTGACCAGGTTTGCGGCGACGACATCGCCGACGGAGGAGGAGTCCGCTGCCATCGACCGCCATTTCGTGCGTCTACAGCAGGCATGTGCTGAGGGGACTGTACGACTTGCAGGGCCCGCAACGGACGGAGCATTCGGCATCGTGATCTTCGAGGCAGCAGACGAGACTGCCGCACGCTTGTTCATGGCGGAGGATCCGGCCATGCTCGCGGGTGTCATGACCGCGGAGCTGCACCCGTTCCGCATATCACTGGAGCATCTGGCGTGCCCGTGACGGGGATCGACCTCCTTCCAGTGCTGAGCTACGCGCTGGTGTGCATTTTCACGCCCGGTCCGAACAACATCACCTCTTCGTCGCTGGGGATGCGCGTGGGGTATCGCCGCACGCTGCACTTCATCGGGGGTGTGGTCACCGGGTTCTTCTGCATCATGGTGACGTCCGGACTGCTGACGGAACTCCTCGTGTCGGCGTATGACAGGATTGCGATCGTCCTCAAGATCGCGGGGGTCGCATATCTCCTGTGGCTGGTCTACACCGTCCTGAGGCCGGAGCACAGGGCGCACGCGAATAAGGAAGCTGGGACCCGGTACCGCGACGGGCTGCTGCTCCAGATCGTCAACCCCAAAGTCATCCTGTTCGGGCTCACAATGTACGCCACGTTGCTTGCTCCGCTGGCCAAGAGCTGGCTGGCAGTCGTTGTCTCTGCAGTCCTGCTTGCTGTCCTGAGTTTCTGTTCGACGTCGCTGTGGGCACTGCTGGGCGCCGGCATCCAGCGTTTCATCGCCAACCCGAAGGTCAGGTTCGCCTACTCGATCGTCTTGGCGGGTCTGCTCCTTTACGCCGCCTGGTCAATCATCGTGTCGTAGAACGTGTACCAGGTGTTCGCGAAAGGCAGTCTCTTCAGGCAATTGAGGGGGCCAGCTAGGGTTTCTCTGGTTGGCTGGGGTTTGTGGAACGAGGCTTGCCGAAGTCATAGTGGATGACACTGTGGGGGCAGACGTCGACACAGGTGCCGCACAGGATGCATTCGCTGTTCTCCATTTGTTGACCCAGGACCATTGTCTGGACGTCGAGGCTCATTGGGCATGCGGCCGTGCAGGCACGGCAGGCGACACACGCAGGCGTGTCGGCGCGCAACTGGACCCCGGGAAGATGGAGGACGTTGCGGGCGCGTCTTCCAATCATCATGAACGGGGCCATCCAGCAGGCATGGTGGCAAAACCCACGCTTGCCCGCCGTCAACGACAGGACGAACAGCAGCGCGAGGACGGCGTAGAAAATGATGTAGGGTCCCATGCCGCCTGCAGTCGTCAGCGAGACCCCATGATCGGTCTGATATAGGACGTCGATGCGCTTGATGCTGCCCGCGCTGAGGGTCACAAGGACCACGACGGCCATCCACGGGACCCAGACAAACCACCGCGTCCAGTTTCGGCTGTTGTTTGCCCTCCTGTTCTGCACGGTAAACAGCGCCTCGCCCAGTCCCCCGGCCGGACAAACCCAGCCGCAGAACAGGCGACCCAGCACGAGAGCGGTGAGGGTCATCACGCCGAAGGCCACCATGCTACCCGATGCCGTGCGTTCACCCGCGCCCATGATGATGAGATAAGGAGACAGGTAGTAAAACGTCACAGGAAACAGCAGGAACGAGCCGAGCAGAAGGGTCTTGCGAACGTTCTGACGTCTGTGCACATGGGACACTGGTGTACTCATCGAGTCACCTCCTGCCGGCAGTATCGGGAAGATGTGCCGCAGTGCAACACCGGCATTTATTGCTATGCAATATGTGTTTTCCCTAATTGTGAATCCCCTTGTACCAGGTACAATGGGTGTTCACAATTGAGGCTTGGCAGGTGGTAGCACGACAAAGCCCCGGGACCATAGTCCTGGGGCTAATGGCTATGATGCAGTGACAGTTACTTGGCGCCGCTCGTCCCCGGCCTGGGAGCCTTTTGTCCACGCTGAGGCTTTGAAGCAGCCTTTGTTGCCGGTTTGGATCCGGGCTTCGGACCGGTCACCTTCAGGGCTTCCTTGCCCGTCTTGATGACGGGAGCCTTGTTCGCTGCCACTGGTTTCTTCTCGACTGGTCTTGCTGGCGCGTGCTGCTGGACTGTCTTGACAGACCGTTGCTCGTGGCGCGGAGCGTTCTTTGCGGGGGCTTTTGTCTCGACAGACCTTGTTGCCACAACCGTTGGCGTGGTCGTGGCCAGGGGCTTCGGAACGCCAGGCGTCTGTGATGCGGGCTTTGTCTCAGTGGTCACCGGGCGCGATGGCCTGCGGCCGCGCCTGTGGGACGAAGAGGCGACGGGAGTGGTCGCGGTGGGCGAAGATCCGAGTTTCTCCGAGGGACGTTCTTTCGTGGAGGCAACAACGGGTGGCTGTTGGGGTTTCGTGTCCGTGGAACCCACAAGACCTGCTGCTGCCATCGCCGCACGTACTTCGGCGCGGAAGTCGACAACGGGTCTGGTGGAGCCGGAAGGCCTTGCCGCGGGCGTCGTGACCGGGGGCACCACTGGGGTGAGTCTCGTCTCGACAGCAGGGCGCTGAGGCGTCGTAGACGGGGCGGGCGTTGGCTGGACGACAGGACTGGGTGTCGGCTGGGCTGTCACTGGCGTAGGTACAGGTGCGGACACTGGAGTGGCAGCAGCAGTCGCTGTTCCCAGTCGCTGTTCCCGGTCGCGGCGTTCGAAGCGGCCGCGTCCTCTGCTGCGGTTGCGGTCACGTTCAGGAGCACGCTGGGGCGACGTGAAGGGGGTGACAGCCTGAACGGGAGCAGGTGCTGGAGCGGTGATGGGTGGCTGTGCACCTACGACAGGTTCGACGACACCATTTTCCTGATGGTGGACGCGTCCATGGACATCGATCAGGTCAGGCTGCTGACGGGCGGGGGTCCCGGGACGGAGGCGCGAAAGGTCGGTCTTCACTCCCTGCAGTGATGGAAGGAACATGAGGCGGAGGGCACACCACCATAGGTACTCGGCATCGGGTCCCTTGAAATCGTCGAGGTCCAGAAGTCCGTGGGCCAGCTCGTTGCGCATATTGGAGCCAAACTTCTCGACAAGCAGGCCTCTGAGGTCGAACATGAGGTCGCGCCCGAAGACGCGTTCAGCTTCGTCCATATCCAGCAGGGCTCCCAGGACGCGTTCCTGCTCAACGTTGCGCATGTCGATCTTGCTGGTGACGACGCCGGCCTTCTTCAGGACGATGCGTACGGCATTTTCGACTTGTGGTGTCAGCAGTGAGACGGCGACAAGAAAATCGCCATTCATGCCCGCATCCATGCCCCGGGCGAAGATCTCCTCGCGGCCGACGGGGATGAAGGGGTTGTCTGTCGTGAAGGTACGCCAGTCATCCAGCCGGACAACATGGTCCGACAGGACCTGACGACGGGCGGGATCGATCAGCGCAAGGACGGCGATCTGGCGGTTGCGGGCGGCCTCCTGGTACAGTTCGGCTTCCTTGGCCGTACGGATCTCGCGGGTATCACCGGTGAAGGCGGCGGGAGCGTGAGAGGCGGCCTTGCCCTCCTGATCCATTCCGACAGTGCTGATGAGGTATTGGAACGGCATCCGGCCCGTCTTGGCGTCGACCTGCTCTTCCAGTTCTGCGGGCTTGGGTGTCTCGGCCAGGTTGGCCAGAGCAACCAGCGCGCCGCGCAGGTCCTTGCCCTTGACCTGGTCACGTGCCCACTGTGTGATTCCGGCCGGGTCCATGCGTGATGGCTTCTTCATAGGAGCATCGTTGCGCCTCAGTTCGAGGGCGTCGACCTGCTTCTTGAGCTCGACCACGGCCTGCTCGTTTCCAGGGACCTTGGCGAGCGATTCCATGGCGCTGCGCATCAGTTCCAGCGCGTGGTCGGTGACGGGCTGTGCCTCGGACTGCACGACGTCGGCCTGCTTGACGTAGGTGTCGGAGGCGCGCTTGAGAGCCACTTCCTTGTTCTTGTCCTGCCCTGCGGCGGTTTCGCAGCGGGCCTTGACCTGCCAGTACAGGCGGGCCGTTTCCCACTGTGCAGCAGTCTCGCATCGCTGTGCGCTTGTCCCGCAGATGCTGGCAAACCGGGAGGCGTTGCCTTCGCCGGCGTCCAGCAGCAGGTTGATGAGCTTGGCCCACCAGGGCGTCGGCTCTTCCGCACCAAACTCACTGAGCTGTTTCTGGAGGTAGTCGATGGTCTTGCGGTATGCCTTGGTCTCCTTGCCCATGAAGACAGCGATGTCGAACGAACGCTTGAGGCGATCGTAGCCATCCGCCCACTGGACGACATCCTTGAGGTGCAGAGCGCTGCCTAGGTAGCTGTCGACCGCCAGGCTGGCAACGCTGGTGTCACCCTGACGTACCCAGAGGATGTCGGCCAGGCGGGACCGCAATTCCGCGTCCTGGACAGTCTCGATGAGCTGTTTGATGACACGCAGCTCGTCGGCGGAGAAGTCTTCAGGGAGTGGCGTGCGCGAGTACTGAAGATCGGCGGCGGGGACAAAGGGGTCGCGCGACGGGGTCTCGAGCTTGAGCTCGGGTGAAGCGACGGCGCCGAGGAACGTGTAGACGGCCTCTGTGCGCGAGTCGTGCGCCTTGCCTGCTTCCTGCGCGCGCTGGTAGAACAACTTGGCGTACACCGAGCATAGTTTCTGGTCGGCTTCGACCAGGACCTGTTGCCAGGCCGTGCGGTCGATGTCTTCTTTCTTGATGACAAATCTGGTGATTGACACGGGTTCCTCCGAGTGGATGGATGGTGTGGGAGATGTCACGTGGAAAAGGGGAGGCGGACGCCGGGCAGCAGTTTCTTGAGGGCGCGCACAAACGTCTTGAACTCGTCGGTCGCGCTCGACTGACCAGAGGCAGTGACGCGCTTCGCACCAGAATCCAGTGCGATTCGCCACAGCACAGGCTGGTCGGCCTGATTTACGCGATCCCAGTTCCAGACGTCCGCCTTGTCGGCAGCACGCCAAAAACGCTTCCATGCTTCAAGGGACGGTTGAAACGCGAGCTGAGGTTCAGAGCCTGCGCGCGCGTACAGCGTTCCCGCTTCCCAGTGGACCGTAACGGTCCGCGAGGTGCCACAGCCAAGCGCCACTTCCACGGTGACAGGCTCAGCCGGCTCGATAGCAAGAGTCATACAATCCTCCTTGCGGCCAAAGCGCTGTCCCACGGCAGCGGACGGCCACACGCACGACTTGGGGGTGCGATCGCCCGTGCACTCGGCAGCTCAGGAGCCCCGTTCAGGACTCACAGACGCCCGTGCACCTCTGCTAGTATATCGAATTTGTGGCGCGAAAACAGACACCGGTTTCTTGTATGCCGTGCAGTCACTACTGCGAAAGGAGATCGCCCGGCAGGGCAGCCGGGCGATGTGGAGGGAGGAGAAGAGAGGAAGATGGTCTGTGTCTTCCTTGTGTTGTCCTGTTGGCCCATCTGAGGCTCGGTGCTTGCCCACCGGGTCCTCAGTGTTCTGCAGCCACCTGTGCTACACGCTTCTCGACCCAACCGTACATGGCATTCTTCACTTTTCCTTTGGGATGCGCCGCTCAATCCGACTGAAGTGGCAAGTTCGGCGGTCAAAGTCCACATAGGTGACCCGTCATTCCCGCACGGGCGGGAATCTATTCCTTGTTGTTTGGGTCAGCCGCCCGCCGTGGCTGGAGTTGCCATTTCGCCGCCGGCAGCCTGCTCAACTGCCGGGGAGCAGCTCCTGCACCATTCCCATAAGCTCTCCCATGGTGTACGGCTTGTCCAGGAATCCCTGCACGATGCCGTCTTCGAGCATGCGTGCGACATCATCACCCGAGGTATACCCCGAGGTGAGCAGGATGGCCAGCGTTGAGTCTAGGGCGCGGATCCCGTGCACGATCTCGTCCGTCGTCATGCCGGGCATGGTCATGTCCAGCAGGACAAGCCCGACATCGGCATGCCGCTCCTGGAGGATGGCCATGGCCGAGGCACCGTCGACCGCGGTCAGGACCGTACAGCCGCTCTTTGCAAGGAACGCCTGGGCCACCTTGGCTACCACCGGTTCGTCCTCGACCACCAGCACTGTCCCCTCGCACACGTTCTCCGAGGGGGGAGTGAGGGTCACCGGCTGCGCAGGTGCTTCCAGGCAGCGAGGGAGATAGATGTCAAAGGTCGCCCCCGAGGATGTTCTTCCAATACGAGGGGCGGTTGTCCCGGCACCATCCGAGGATGCTGCCGTGATCCACCCACCGGCCTGCTTGACGGCGCCGTAGACGATGGAAAGTCCCAGGCCCGTGCCGGACCCGACCGGCTTCGTCGTGTAGAAGGGTTCGAAGAGGTGCTGCATGACCTCCGAAGACATCCCGGGACCAGTGTCCGTGACGCTCATGTGGACGAACTCCCCTGTCCGCGCAAACGGCTGGGTCTGGAGGTACTCCTCCCCCACGACCTCGTTCCTGGTACATATCGTCAGGGTCCCCTTGCCCTGCATGGCATCCCGTGCGTTCACGGCAAGGTTGAGCAGGATCTGTGTCACCTGAGACTGGTCCAGCAGGACGTTCCAGATCGCCTGCCCGTCGTCCCGGACGATCTGCATAGTGGCCGGCAGGGATTGCTTCAACAGTACCAGGGTTGTATCGAGGGCGTCCATAATCTTCATGGGCACCGGCAGGACCACGGCACTGCGGCCAAAGGTCAGCAGTCCTTTCGTGAGATCGGTTGCCTGATGGGCGGCGGTCTCGGCTGCGTTCAAACTCTCCAGCAACGGGTCGGATGGGGCGAGGCTGCTGCGCATGAGGGCGATGTTCCCCAGGATGCCGGTCAGCAGGTTGTTGAAGTCGTGGGCCACCCCACCTGCCAGTTCCCCGATGGCTTCCATCTTCTGGGACTGGCGGAGCTGAGCCTGCATTGCTTCCTTGTCTGCTTCCGCACGCTTGCGTTCGGTGATGTCCTTTATAATATGAACAAATGAGGTCATATTTCCTGATTTATCCTTTAGTGGCCATGCTTCTAAAGAATAAAACCTCCCTCCCTGCTCATAGTCGCTAGACCCCTCCAGACCGGTTTCGATGACTTTACTGCACGGACAGACGGGGATAGGACATGTGGTCCCGTGCACCAATTCATAGCACTTGCGACCGATAATCTCGCTACGAGGAAGATTTAGTGCCCTCACTCCTGATTCATTGATTGCCAAGAATGTGTGTTCAGACGAGATCAGGCAGACTATATCGGAAATAGCGTCAAGAGCGACTCGCCATCTATCCAAAGATTCCTGCAGTGCTTCCTCAATCATACGGTGGTCCGTAATGTCCCTCACCACGTGTACCAGGCCAATACACTGGTGGTGACTGTCAAACCGTGGTATAGCCCGGATTTCCAGATGTCTGTTCAGATGGGGTTCAAAGAGTTCGAAGGAGCACGGTTGCTCTGTCACGAGGCTTCTGCAACTAGGACAGCCTTCGGGGGGCTGTTCGGTGCCGTGATAGCACTTGAAGCATTTCGCGTTCGTGAGGTTTTCCAGGAGGGGCAGCTCCAACATCTTGCGGGCACTGCTGTTGGCACGGATAATGTCGTAATTCTTGTCATGAATGGTCACCATGTCTGTCAGGCTGTCGAAGGTGTTTTCCCAGTCGTCTCTTGCTTCCAGCAGCGCTTCTTCCGCCTGCTTGCGTTTGGTGATGTCGCGCATAGCGGCAAACACGGCCGGTTGCTCTTGCATTGTCAACGAGGAGAGGGACACTTCGACCCAGAGAGTTGATCCGTCAAACCGGCGATGCACCCACTCGAACGTGTGACTGCCAATTTGCCGAGCGTCACATATCATGGAGGATGCGGCTTCCACCGACACCCTTCCATCTGGCTGAAACTCGGGTGAAAGGGCACCCGGAGACTGCCCGACAATCCGCGAGCGATCACCACGCAACATCGCTTCGGCGGCGGGGTTGCAGTCGACAATGATTCCCTTGGTCAGGATCAGATACGCGTCCGGCGAATTATCGAATAAGGCGCGGTATCTCTCTTCGCTCTCCCGCAGCGCACTATCCGCCTGTTCTTGCACGGTGGCAGCCTCGCCTGAACGGATTTCCTTGTCAGTCATGGTTAGCCCTCTTGCCTGGTTCCGGGTCATGGTTACTCATGCCGCTGCCTCGCACTGCTGAGAACTCTCTCATGCATGTTTCCAATTCGTGGCTCCTGCGCTGTTCCTGACCTCGTCGAATAGCAGTTTGCCTGCCACACGCGCGAAAAAAGGGGGAACTCGCTCGATCCTGTTCTCAGGATAGTCGTCGCGTGGACCGGGTCAAGTACCTTGATGTGAGCGGCAATCCGTCATTCCCGCGCAGACGGGAATCCAGCATTGTCCCTGGCGTCACCGTCGCTGTAGAATTTGAGCTGGTTGCCGCCGTGACCCTTGGAATAGTACATTGCGGCATCTGATTTTTTCGTCAGGGTTTCCAAGTCCTCTCCATCGTCAGGGTACATGGCGATTCCAATGCTGGTAGACAGATGCAGCTGATGCTCGCCAACTGAGACCGGCTCCCTGAAGGAATCCAGGATCTTCTGGGCCATGACACTGGCATCTTCTACGCGGCTGGTTCCCAGCATCACCGATATGAACTCGTCCCCCCCGACGCGGGCGAACGTGTCGCTGGCACGCACGATTCTCGTAAGCCGTATGCCGATCGCCTTGAGTACCTGGTCCCCTGCGTCATGGCCGAGCGTATCGTTGACGGACTTGAACTTGTCCAAGTCCAACGATATGACGGCTAGCTTGGACTTGTTCCTGCGAGCCAGCGCCGCTGCAATGGTAAAGCGGTCGAGCAGCAACGCCCTGTTTGGCAGCCCTGTAAGGAAGTCATGGGTTGCCATTTCCTCGAGTTTTTGTTCCATCTGCTTGCGTTCGGTGATGTCGCGGTAGATGGCGTAGTTGGCTTCCTGCTTCCCTGCGATCAGAACAGGTGCGGCGATGATGGATACGTCAATTGGGGAGCCGTCCTTTCTGCGCCGTATCGTCTCCAGGAGGATAGTTTTCCCCTGGCCAGTAGACCTGGAGATTCCCCTGGCTTCTGCGTCAAGTGCGGGAGGGGCCACAAGGTCGTCGATATCTTGCCCGATGGCTTCATCAACCTGATAACCAAACATGCGCAGGAACTCGGCGTTCACCCGCATGACCCTGCTATGGATATCGGTGATCGCAATGCCTTCCGGGGCTGTCTCCACCAGTTGATCGAAAAACGCTTGTTCCCGCTGGGCCTCTTCCTCTGCTCGCTTGCGCTCGGTGATGTCGCGACCCATGCCTACCAAACCGACAATCCGTCCTTCCTGGTTCCGCAATGGCAGTTTGGAGGAGAGCAACCAACGTTTCTGCTGTTTCTCGTCAAGGATGTACTCTTCCCTATTGAGCACTGGCTCACCAGTCCGCATGACCAATTGATCGTCAGCGAAGAACCTTTCCGCAATTTCTTGTGGGTAGAGACTGAAATCATCCTTTCCCAAGACGTCAGTCTCGGATTTCGCGCCCAGATAATGTACTTCAGTCAAGTTGGCAAGCGTCTTGCGACAGGCCAGATCTTTGGAGTAAATCGAATCCGGAATATTGTCGATGAGCGTACGAAGCAGCAATCGTTCATTTTGGAGCGTTTCCTCAGCCTGTTTGCGCTCGGTGATGTCGGTAATGAATCCTTCTATGTAGAGGAGTTGCCCAGAATCGGAGAAGATGCCTTTCCCTCGCTCCCAGACCCAATGATCGGTTTCTCCACCGGCAACGACAATGGGGTACTCATGTTGGAAAGACTTCTTCTGTCGAAGACAATCCTGCACATACAGCCACACCTGCTCCCGGTAGTCCGGGCGAATGACGTCGTTGAAGGCCAACTTCTTGTTGTGCAGGAAATCTTCGGGTGCATAACCCGTTATGTCCCTGCACCCATCGCTGATGAACGACATGGTCCAGTCGCGGTCGTTCTCGCAACGATACACAAACCCAGGAAGATTGCCGATCATTGTGCGGTAGCGCTCCTCACTATCTCGCAGCGCTTTTTCCGCCTGCCTCCGTACTATGGAATCCTCACCAGAGCGGACTTCCTTGTCAGTCATGGTTGCCCCTCTTGCCTGGCTCCTGGGCTGCATCTGGCCATTCGTGCTTTGCCCTTTGCCGACGGCAACTTCCCGGTGCATGTTTCTCCCATTCGCAGCCCCCGAACTCTCCCTGACTTTGTCGTATGGCAGGTTGCATGCCGCACACGCGACACAGGAGAATTGCGTGCGACGCTGTTCTCAGGATAGTCGTTGCGTAGAGGGGGTCAAGTGCTGCAATGCGTCCGACAATCCATCAGTCCAGCGGTCTCTCCCGGCACGATGTCCATGATGACCTCTTGCACGACGAGCGCGCCATGCCGCACAGCCCGGCGACGGCTGACCTCACGGAACCCGGCCTTCCGGTATGCGGCGATGGCTCGCTCGTTGAAGTCGTAGACATGCAGGATGACATTGTTCAGCCCCAGAACGTCGAAGGGGTACCGTGCCAGCAGGGCGACAGTCTCCGTTGCATACCCGCGGTTCCAGCAGTCCTTCTCACCGATGATGAGCCCCAGCTCTGCCGTGCCCGCCGCGTGTTCGATATCGAACAGTGAGCAGTCCCCCACCAGGCGCATGCCACTCACCTCATGGATATCGAAGTTCACGCTGCTCCCGATGGCCTTGGCGACGTTGTTGTCGTACCACTCGTATTCGTTCTTGATGGACATGCACGCCCCGGCGTCGGTCAGGCCAACGTTGACCTCAGGGTCGCAGATCCACTTCCAGTAGGTCGGCACGTTCTCCCTCTGCTGCGGGGTCAGCGCGACTTTCGTGCCCTTGATGATGACAGGGAGGTTGGGCATTGCTCTGCCCTCCGGTTGAGTCAAGTGTGGATGCCAAACACGGCCTGCACCACGCGGCCGAACGCATAAGAGGCTGCCGCGGCGCCAAGGCCGGTGATGACCATTTCGCGGATCTTGCGGCGGAAGGCGTTGCTGCCGGCCGTCAGGGTGATGATGCTGGCGACCGTGGCAAGGGCAAGTCCTGCGAACAGCACGCTCAGGATCAGCGCCGTGAACGAATTCCGTGCGAAGAAGTAGGGGAGGACGGGAAACAGCAGTCCGATGATGTAGGCAGTGCCGGTGAACAGGGCGCTGCGAATCTCGTTGACGGACGTGTGCTCAGTGAGGAGTCCGATCATCGCTTCTTTGTTTGATGCCAGCTTGCCGGTGATCTCGTCGGTCAGGTCGGCGGGCATTCCTGATTCGGTCAGCTTCTCAGCCAGTTCTGCCTGCGCCCGCCTGGGCGCGACACTGAAGAGAAGCTCGGTCTTGCGTCGGATGCCTTCGTTGACCTGGCGCTGACTGCGGACCGAGACCCAGGTCCCGATCGCCATGGACAGCGCGCCGGCGAGACCGACGACAAGGCCGTTGACGCCGACGATCTGTGGCCGCGTGGGGTAGACGGCCGAGAGGCCGGTGACCGCACCCAGCAGCTCGACCAGGCCGTCGTTCATGCCCATCACAAAATCGCGGACGTTGTCCTTGGGAAGTGCGTTGAACTGCGATTCCAGCTCTTCCTCGTGGCCCAGCTCGTCTTCGATGATATGTGCGATGTCAGTCTTCTCGGCTTCTTCCAGGG
>JAPLGH010000134.1 GCA_026390285.1 Caldisericota bacterium | reverse complement strand
GCGGCCCTTGTGGTACATCGCGAGAACTTCTTCCTCACGAATATTGACCCGGCGTGCAATCTGGGTAAGGAGCTGGGTTCTGAGCAGCGAGTCCTGCATGCCATCCACGGACTCCATCATCTCCTGCACAAAGGCTCTTTGACCGCTTACCGAGTTCATGTCCCTGCCTGCGACGGCAGCATCGAGCAAGAAATCACCCACGGAAATTGCCTGATCCAGGGCGACCTTATACTGATCCTTTCCCCCAGGTTCGCGCAGCAGCTCATCGGGATCCTTCGCCCCCTCAACCCTCACCACGGCTACGTCCAATCCGGTTCGATCGGCGATGGAGAGTGCAAGTCGAGCGGCGCGCTGGCCGGCTTCGTCGCTGTCAAAATTCAGAAGAACGCGAGTGGCGCTCCGTTTCAGAAGGATACCCTGTTCCTCCGTGAACGCGGTGCCAAGTGAGGCCACCGCATTGGTGAAACCTGCGGCGTGGAGAGCAATAGCGTCCATGTATCCTTCGACGACGACAACTGTTCCAGTTTTGCGGATGGAGGGTTCAGCGAGAGGGAGTGCGTACAGTGTCTTTCTCTTGGCAAACAGCGGCGTCTCTGGGCTGTTCGTGTACTTGGGCATTGATCCGTCGATTGCCCGTCCGCCAAATGCGACAATGTTGCCGATGCTGTCCCAGATTGGGAACATCAATCGGTGCGCAAATGGCGAGAACGAGTGTCCTTGATGCCGCTGCACAATACCAGCGCGAGCAAGGCTATCCTCGTCAATCCCGTGTTCCGAACACCACTTGACGAGACCATCTGTGTTGCGGGGACAATAGCCCAGAGAGAAATGTTCCACGGTCTCGGGAGTGAGTCCGCGGCTTCTGACATATTCCTGACATTCTCCGGCCTGGGCGCTCTGCAACGCAGTAGTGAACGCGGTTGCGACGAGCTTCAGCGTGTGCAGGAGCTCCTGGCGCTCTCGTGACGCCTGCGTGGACATATGCCATGGCGGCAGATCGACGTGAAATTCCTTGGACACGATCTCGATTGCTTCCGGGAGAGATACGTTGTGCACTTTGCGCACAAAGGTCAGCATGTCTCCAGATGCTTTGCAGCCAAAGCAGTAGAACATGTTCTTGTCAGGACTGACCGTGAATGATGGCGTCTTCTCATGGTGAAACGGACACAGCCCCACATAGTTGCGACCTTGCTTGCGCAGTTTGACGTAGTGGCCTATGACATCAAGGATGCCAATCTTCGTGCCTATGTCGGCGATGTACTCTTTGTATTCCATACCATCTAGGTATACGAAAGAGGAGGCCGAAATCGTTCCCGACCTCCTCATACATTGAGCGTAATCAGTTCTCTCGGGCTGCCTATACGTAGATGTGCGGCATCACCAGGTCTGTTGCCACTTTGAGCGCCATTCGGTCTGTCATTGAGGCGATGTAGTCCGTGACGATCCGTGCCGTGCTCTGGAGGTCTCCACTGAGGACGGAAATCGGGTCGTCTGACTCGCAGGTCATCGGGTGCTCTTGCAGATACGGTTCCATACGCCGGGCATCCTGCATGCAGAAGTCGAAGATGCGGGAAAGCAGGTCGCATGCCTTTCCTTCTTCACGTTTTGGTTCCGAATGCATGTAGACCCGATCCTTCAGGAAGAGCATGAGGTCGTCCATGGCATTCTGTATCGGTCGGCTCATGACAATTTCACCCGCAATGGAACTGGACCGGATGATGTCCAGCACCATCGTGTCGAGGCGCTGCGAGTAGAAGCTGCCCAGTACTTCGACAGTCAGTGCAGGGACGTCGGTCACATTGATAATCCCCGCGTGCATCGCGTCGTCAAGGTCATGGTTGACATAGGCGACCCTGTCACAGAGTCGCACGATCTGTCCCTCCAGAGTCTGCGGACTCTGCATGTCCTCAAGCTTGCTCATTTCCTCAAGCCCCTTGCTGTGAGATGCAATGCCATTACGGGTCTCATAGGTGAGGTTGAGCCCAAAGAGCACTTCACTGTGTTCACGTTCACGACGTTCCAGCGTGTCGACGACTCGGAGGCTCTGCAATGCGTGCTCGAATCTCAATCCGGGGTCAATACTCTTCAGCTTCATGTCCAGGACTGCTTCTCCAGTGTGTCCGAATGGTGCATGACCAAGGTCATGTCCCAGTGCAATCGCTTCAACGAGGTCCTCGTTGAGACCGAGAGCATCAGACACTGAACGCGACAGCTGCGCGACCTCGAGGGTATGCGTGAGACGCGTGCGTATCTCATCGCCCTTGGGGGCCATGAACACCTGTGTCTTGTACTGGAGTCGGCGGAATGCTCTTGAATGGATGATGCGGTCCCGGTCTTTCTGAAACGGGGATCGGATGCCGTCATCGGTCTCTGGCAAGACACGCCCTTTGCTGGCAATACCGAAGGCTGCTCCCTGAGAGAGCAGCCTTCCTTCCCTATCCCTGTAGTTTGTGATAGGTAGCATGTATGGCGATTTTGTGCTAGCTGACGGCCGGCCTGTTCTTGATGACTGCCTGCGCAGCTGCAAGGCGCGCTATAGGGACTCGCGGTGCCGAGCAGGAAACGTAGTCGAGACCAGACAGGTGGCAGAACTCGATGGAATCAGGCTCACCCCCCTGTTCCCCGCAGATACCGATCTCGATCTTGCTGTTCGTGCGCCGGCCGAGGACGACTGCGATGCGGATAAGCTTGCCCACGCCCTTCTGGTCGATGGTCTGGAATGGGTCGACGTCCAGGACCTTCGACTCGAGGTAGGTCGGCAGGAATGTGCCTGCCGCATCGTCACGGCTGTAGGCATAGGTCGTCTGGGTGAGGTCG
>JAPLGH010000174.1 GCA_026390285.1 Caldisericota bacterium | reverse complement strand
CTCTCTTGTGGCAACGGAATGCGGAATAAGCACCGCGAATCTCCGTCCACAGCTTTCGTTGTGTGCAGGATTCTTCGTCCAGCGGCAACTTCCCGTCCGACTGGCACTTGACGCGCTTACTCCTACTTTGCCTTGCTTCAACAGTATATTCGTTCTTTGATACGAATCTGTGGCGCTATTGTCATGAGACTCGACACGAGTGCAGGATGACAAGCATGGTCACCTGTATTGTGTCAACGACCTGTGAAGATTGCCCCTTGTGTGAACCCTGTGTCTTCATATACTCTCAAAGGGTCACGTGCCCCGTTACTCAGACAATGGGGGAACAGTATGCTTAAAGGCAGACACCTGCTTGACCCGACGGACTTCAGTCCTGGGGAGCTCGACGAGATTTTCGACTTCGCTGACCAGATCATTCAATCTCCCGCTCAATTCAATCACCTCTGTGACTCCTTCATTCTCGCAACACTCTTCTACGAACCCTCCACTCGCACCCGCTTCAGCTTTGAGGCTGCCATGCTCCGCCTCGGCGGGAGCGTCGTCGGTTTCTCCGAACCCACCTCCAGTTCAGTTGCCAAGGGCGAGAGTGTCGCCGACACAATCCGCACGGTAGCGTGCTACGCTGACATCATCGTCATACGTCACCCCAAGGAAGGGGCACCGCGCATCGCCAGCCAGTACTCGCCCGTTCCTGTCATCAACGCGGGCGATGGCGGCCACCTCCACCCGACGCAGACACTGACGGACCTCCTGACCATCCGCTCGGTGAAGCACCAGCTGACGGGGCTCACGATTGGCTGCTGCGGAGACCTCAAGTTCGGTCGCACGGTCCATTCCCTCATCAAGGCCGCCTCACGCTATCCCGGCAACCGGTTTGTCCTGATTTCCCCAATGGAACTGCGCGTCCCCGACTACGTCACCGCAGATCTGGCCGCCAAGGGCATCGAGTATCAAGAGGTCGAACGCCTCGACGAGGTCATCGGTAACCTG
This sequence comes from Caldisericota bacterium, assembly GCA_026390285.1. Lineage (GTDB taxonomy): Bacteria > Caldisericota > Caldisericia > Cryosericales > Cryosericaceae > Cryosericum. The sequence continues at coordinate 18,707 of JAPLGH010000174.1, read as the reverse complement.
GATGTCCTCTACATGACCCGCGTTCAGAAGGAGCGCTTCTTCAACGAAGACGACTACGTCCGTCTCAAGGATGTCTACATTCTGAATGCTGACAAGATGCGCCTCGCCCGCAAGGACATGATCGTCATGCACCCGCTGCCACGCGTCGGAGAGATCGCCTACGACGTCGACGACGACCCGCGCGCCTATTACTTCAAGCAGGCCAAGTTCGGCATGTACGCGCGCATGGCCCTGATTTCGAAACTCCTGGGGAAAGCACCCATCGCCTTGGAGAACACCTCGCATCTTGGACAAAAGGATGCGAGGGACGAAAGGGCTCGGGGGGTGAGCTGACATGTTGACCATCACGAGCATCAGGAACGGTATCGTCATCGACCACATCCGCGCAGGCCTGGGCATTCGCATGTTCTATCAGCTGGGTCTAGACAAGGCCGACCACTCGGTCGCCCTCATCATGAACGCGGCCAGTACCCGCCTGGGACGCAAGGATATCATCAAGATCGAGAACAATGTCGACTTCGATGTCACCATGCTGGCGCTCATCGACCCGAACGTCACCATCAACGTCATCGAAGACGAGCACATCGTGCGCAAAGTGAAACCTGAGCTACCGGAACGGGTCGAGGACATCATCAGGTGCAAGAACCCGCGCTGCGTCACGTCCGTCGAGAAGTACGTGCCACAGGTCTTTGCACTGGTGAACCGTGAACTCGGCCAGTACCGCTGCCAGTACTGCGACGAGATCTACACGGTCGGCAAGGACTGAGGAAACATGGAGTCTGACACCGCATCGCTGCTGATCCATGGGGCACGCGTGGTCAGCAGCACCCCTTGCCTTGAAGAACGCCTCGCATCTTGGACAAAAGGATGGGAGGGACAAAAGGGCTCGGGGGATGCCGTCCAGGACGGGGTGATGGACATCCTCATCAGAGGCGGTGTCGTCACCGCCGTCGGGAGTGGACTCTCCTCTGACGGCGCCGCAATCGAAGCGGGTGGGCTGACATGCCTGCCCGCTTTTTGCGACCTGCACGCCCACTTCAGAGACCCCGGGCTGACGCACAAGGAAGACCTGGCAAGCGGAAGCCATGCAGCCGTGCGTGGTGGCTACACGGCCGTCAACCTCATGGCCAATACGAAGCCTGTCATCAGCAGCAGGCTGCAGGTGCAGGGTATCCTGGACCGCGCAGCTGCCATCGGCCTCGTCGACGTGCACCAGTGTGCGTCGATCACGAAGAACATGGACGGCATGACCGTCGACCACCTCGAATCACTGGGAGAGGCAGTGCGCATCATCAGCGACGACGGGCACGATGTCATGGACGCGCGCGTCATGCTTCAGGCGATGACAGCCGCATCGCGCCTTGGCCTGACGGTCATGTGCCACTGCGAAGACATGAACCTCTCCGACACCGACTATCGCTTGGCCGAGGACCTGATGACGCACCGCAACATCGAGCTGGCACGCGCGGCCGGCTGTTGCCTGCACATCGCGCACGTCAGCACCGAGGGCTCCATGCGCGCTGTCATCGCAGCCAAGGAACAGGGACGGGCGGTCACGTGTGAGGTCACTCCGCACCACCTGGCACTGACCAGCGCAACCAGTTACCGTGTGAACCCACCGCTGCGGACGCAGGAGGATGTCGACTTCCTGATTCGTGCCGTGACGCAGGGGTGGGTTGATGCCATCGCCACCGACCACGCGCCCCACACGACGGATGACAAAGCCGCCGGCGCTCCGGGAATGGTGGGGCTCGAGACTGCGTTCGGCGTCTGTTACACGACGCTGGTCCGCCCAGGACACATCACGCTCGCACGGCTTACTGAGCTCATGAGCAGAAACCCGGCACGCATCTTGAGCCTGAACAAGGGCTGCATCGCCCCCGGCTACGACGGCGACCTCGTGCTTGTCGACCTCGACACCCCGTGGACCGTGGACACCACGGCGTTCGCAAGCAAAGGACGCAACACACCGTTTGCGGGGAAGACGCTGCTCGGCCGCGTGGTCATGACCGTCAAGGCGGGCCGCGTCGTCTACCACGACGAAACTGCTCCGCAGGAGGAACGCCAATGATCGTCGACAAGCTGTTTGATGCAGTAGCGATGCGCGGCCCTGTCTGCGTCGGCCTGGATACCGCCCTGGACTACCTCCCGCCACAATTCCGTGCTGGGTTCGCGCGTCCCGATGAAGCCCTGTTCGAGTTCAACCGGCGTATCGTGGACGCGACGGCGCCAAGCTGCGCATGCTTCAAGCTGCAGATCGCTTACTACGAGGCACTAGGGCTGGAGGGGCTGCGCGCCTATGCCAGGACACTGCGGTACATCCGCAGCAAGGGCTGTATCGCCATCGCGGACATCAAGCGCGGCGACATCGCCGCCACCGCGCAGATGTATGCCAGAGCACACTTCGAAGGCGAGTTCGAGGCCGACTACGTGACCCTCTCACCGTACATGGGCATGGACAGTATCGAACCCTGGCTGCCCTGGGTCCAGGACCATGAGAAGGGCCTCTTCGTCCTCATCCGCACCAGCAATCCGGGCGCCGTCGACATCCAGTATCTCGAGCAGAAGTCGGGTGCCCGCGTCTACACCGAGGTCGCCCGACGTGTCGCCGAGATTGGGGCCCCCCACGTCGGCACCTGCGGCTACAGCAGTGTGGGAGGCGTCGTTGGTTGCACTCACCTGGAAGAGGCGCAGGCTCTGAGGCAGCAGCTTAGTAGGGTCTTCTTCCTTGTCCCCGGCTACGGCGCCCAGGGTGGCACGGCTGCCGACGTTGCGCTGTACCTCACAAATGGCAATGGCGGCATCGTCAACTCCAGCCGCGGCATCCTGCTGGCGTGGAAGAAGCACGAAGATGCTGCTGAGCACTTCGCCGAGCATGCCGCAGCCGAAGCGGAACGCATGCGGGATGACATCCGCGCAGCCGTAGGAGCACTGCACACATGACCAACCCGACGCCTGCTTACGTCGAAGGAGCGACGGTCCTGTTGCAGGAACGCCTGACCGACGACGTCTACCGTCTGACCGTCGCAGCCACGACTGGCGGCGGCCCCGGTCAATTCTACATGGTGCACGCATGGGATCGTGAACCGCTGCTGGCGCGCCCTATCAGCATCCACAGCGTAGACGAGGACACCGTCAGCTTCCTCTACCAGGTGCGCGGCAGGGGAACCGAACTGCTGGCACGTCTCGACGAAGGGGGCGAGGTGACGCTGACCGGACCACTCGGACACGGCTTCTACACCGAGGAGTTGCACGGAAGAGTCGCCATCGTGACCGGCGGCATCGGCATCGCCCCCGTGTTCTGCCTTGCCAGCACGCTGCCCCCGGGTGACGTCACCGTCATCGCTGGTTTCAAGAGCACGCCCTATGCGGTTGCCGAACTCCTGACTCTCGGGGTGGACGTACAGGTTGCAACAGAAGATGGATGTGAGGGCACCAGGGGATTCTGCACTGCAATCTTTGACCCGACTGCGTTTGACACAGTCGTGACCTGCGGACCCATACCTATGATGGCGCGCGTGGCACAACTGTGCGCCGAAGCCGTCGTCCCCTGTCAGGCGTCGCTGGAAGCGCACATGGCGTGCGGGGTCGGCGCCTGCCTCGGCTGTTCGTTTCCCACCGTCTCGGGCAACAAGCGTGTCTGCGCCGACGGTCCGGTGTTCGACGCAGCAGAGGTGATCTGGCATGCTTGAGACCAATCTGTGCGGCGTCACGCTCAAGAATCCTGTCATCGCGGCGTCCGGCACCTTCGGCTTTGGCGCCGAGTACAGCCAGCTCTTCGACGTCAGCGGGCTGGGCGCCATCTGCACCAAGGGTCTCACCCTGCACCCGCGCGAGGGAAACCCCGGTCTGCGCGTGTGGGAGACGCCCGCCGGCATGATGAACTCCATCGGCTTGCAGAACCCGGGCATCTCCGTCTTTCTGGAGCGCGAGCTACCGCGCATGCGCACGCTGGGCACGGCCATCATCGCCAACGTCGGTGGCGGCGACCTGGAGGAATACGTCGAAGGCGTCCGGCTGGTCTCGGGCGCCGAGGGCGTCGACATCATCGAACTCAACATCAGCTGCCCCAACGTGCATGAAGGCGGCATGGCCTTCGGCATCAAGTGCGACGTGGCAGCGAGCGTCGTCACGGCGGTCCGCCGCGTGTGCGGCAAGCCACTCATGGTCAAATTATCCCCCAATGCCGAAGACATCACGGCCATGGCAGTCGCCTGCGAACAGGCGGGAGCCGATGCCGTCTCGCTGGTCAACACCTTCAAGGCCCTGGCAATCGATATCCACACCCGCAAACCCGTCTTCGACAACGTGACCGCCGGCCTGTCCGGTCCATGCATCAAGCCCATCGCCCTCCGCATGGTCTGGGAGGTGGCCCGTGCCGTCCACATCCCCGTCGTGGGCATCGGTGGTATCGCCACTTGGCAGGACGCCCTCGAGTTCCTCATGGCGGGCGCGACCGCGATACAGGTCGGCACTGCAACCTTCGTCAAGCCGACCGCCATGCTCGATATCGTGGACGGCCTCGAGCGCTACTGTACAGTTGAACACCTTGTAACAGGGGACAGTCCTAGTTGCTGTAACATCCAATGGAGGATACCATGACAACAGACGAACTCGTCATGAACGAACTCAAGGAAACCGGAGCCCTGCTTGAAGGTCACTTCCTGCTCTCGTCCGGCAGGCACAGCGATCGTTACGTCCAGTGTGCGAGGCTCCTGGAGTATCCCGACCGCGCGGCCCGCGTTCTGGCAGTCGCGGCCGAACAGTTCCGCCCGGTCCCCTTCGACCTCATCGTGGGTCCCGCCATCGGCGGCATCATCGTTGCGTATGAGCTGGCGCGCCAGCTGGGCAAGCCTGGCGTCTTCGTGGAACGCGAGAGTGGCGTCATGTCCCTGCGCCGTGGCTTCGCCATCGCCGAAGGCACCCGCTGCATCATCAGCGAAGACGTCATCACGACCGGCAAGTCTTCCGAGGAGACCGCCCAGGTCATCCGTGGGGCCGGCGGCGAGGTCGTCGGCATTGCGTGCATCGTCAACCGCAGCGCCGAGCTCATCCCACATCCAGTCTGGAGTGCCATCCGCCTCACCATCGAGAGCTGGCCTGCGGATGACTGCCCACTCTGCAAGCAGGGAATCCCATGGGTGAAGCCAGGCAGCAGGGGGAATGCCTGACCTGTTACAACAACTAGGACTGTCCCCTGTTACAATGACCAGGACCGTCCCCTGTTACATCCGCTTGACAGAAACGGCGGGGCCGCTAGGCTAGCTTTCAACTCCCCAGCGCCGAAGGCCCGGGGGATCCGTAGCAAAGAGGTCAACAATGGAACGGACGAAAGCAGTTGTATGTGGAGCAACAGGCATGGTCGGCCAAATCTACGTCGCGATGCTGTCGGACCACCCCTGGTTCGAGCTGGTCGGTGTCGCCGCCAGCGAACGGTCGGCCGGCAAGCACTACAGCGACGTCGCGCGCTGGTACATCCAGGGAGACATCCCGGCCGCAGCCCGCGCGATGACCGTCCTTCCCTGCACGCCCGAGGCTATCGCCGCAACGGGCGCCACGCTCGTCTTCTCCGCGCTGCCCAGCGACGTCGCCGGCCCCATCGAGCGTTCGCTTGCGGACGCAGGCATGGCGGTCGTTGCCGACACGGCATCACACCGCATGGATACAGACGTTCCGCTGATCGTTCCCGAGGTCAACGCCGAGCACCTGGAAGCGCTGTCCTTTCAACGCAAGGGCGGCAAAAGAGGCTTCATCGTCACCGGCCCCAACTGCAGCACCGCCGGGCTGGTCCTATCGCTCAAGCCTCTCCAGCTGGCATTTGGCATTCGACGCGTCGTCGTCGTCACGATGCAGGCCGTGTCGGGCGCCGGGTATGCCGGGGTACCTTCGATGGCCATCATCGACAATCTCATCCCTTACATCAAAGGTGAAGAGGAGAAAATGGCACGTGAGACACAGAAGATGCTCGGCTCCTGGCTGGACGGAGCCTTCCAGCCGGCTGACATCCCTCTCAGCGCCTCGTGCAATCGCGTAGCAGTGCTGGAGGGACACACCGAGTCCGTTCTGGTGGAGCTCGACCGTTCAGCATCCTCCGAAGAGGTCGAGACCGTGCTGCGCACCTTCCAGGGAGAACCGCAGCGCCTGCGCCTCCCCACCGCTCCCGATCACCCCATCATCGTGCGCTCCGAGGCTGACCGTCCCCAACCGCGCCTCGACCGTCTGGCAGGCGAACCGGCACGAGCCCGCGGCATGGCCGCGGTCGTCGGACGCGTTCGCGGTGATCCTGCATTCGCGACGGGGATCAAGTACACGGTCCTGTCTCACAACACCATCCGCGGAGCCGCAGGCAACGCTGTCCTGACCGCCGAACTGCTGGCGGCGAAGGGTCTCCTGTGACAACCGTCGTGATGAAGTTCGGCGGCGTCCTCGTGCAGGACGCCCCGGCCATCATGCATGCGGCCGAATTGGTCGTGCAGACGGCGCACAAGAACACCCGTGCTGTCGTCGTGGTCTCCGCCATGGCCGGCGTCACGGACGAACTCCTGGACCTGGCCGACCGGGCACGCCAGGGACGTGGCGACGAGGTCGCTCAGGCAGTGGGCCTCCTCGAGAAACGGCACGAGGACGCGGTCCAGATGGTCTTCAGCTCCTCCCCGTCGATGGCCGTTCAGCCGGTGATGGACGAAGAGCATGCACTGTTCGTGTCGCTCAGGCAGGCACTGGCGGGTGTCGCCATGCTGCACGAACTCACACCCCGTTCGCGCGACCTCATCGTCTCGTTTGGCGAACGTTGTTCCGCTCCCATCATGTCCGCAGCCCTGCGCGCAGCCGGCTTGACGTCTCGATCGCTGACCGGCGGCGAGGCGGGGATCATGACCGACGATACGTTCGGCAGTGCCGCACCCCTGCTGGACGTCGCTCGGAAAACCGTGCCACGTGCCCTGACGCCGCTCCTGGACCGCGGACTCACCCCTGTCGTCACCGGGTTCGTCGGAGCCGACGAGGAAGGCGTCATCACGACGCTGGGCAGAGGTGGATCGGACTACACCGCCACGATCCTCGGCGCATGCCTGCCGGCCGACGAGGTGTGGATCTGGAAAGAGGTCGACGGCGTCATGACCGCTGACCCGAAGCTCGTCCCGGACGCCGTCCGCGTGCCAGCCCTTTCGTATCGCGAGGTCATGGAGCTGGCCTGGTTTGGCGCCAAGGTCCTCCATCCCATGACGGTTGCACCCGTCCAGGAGGCCGGCATTCCCCTCCGCATTCGAAGCGCCTTCCTGCCCGAGTCCCCCGGCACCATCGTGCGCTCCGACGCGCCCGAAACGGGCCCTGTGAAGGCAGTGACGTCGATCCGGAAGCTCACGGCCCTGACGATCGGCGGGGCAGCGATGGTCGGCACATCGGACGTCGTCAGCAGGGTCTTCAGCCTGCTCACAGCCGCTCAGCTCCCTGTGCTGATGATCTCGCAGAGCTCGTCGATGGCCAATGTCTCGCTGGTCATGACGCAGACCGACGCCGAACGCGCTACGCGGCTCCTGCGCAAGGAATTCGCCGGCAGCCCGGTCATCCGTGACATTACCGCCACGCAACATGTGGCCATTGTCGCCGTCGTGGGTGACGGCATGCGTGGCACGCCCGGTGTCGCCGCCCGCCTGTTCATCTCGTTGGCATCCGAAAACATCAACCTGCTCATGATCGCCCAGGGTTCCAGTGAAGTCAACATTTCGGTCCTTATCACCGAGAAAGAGGCTCAGCGGGCCGTGCGCGCGGTTCATGCCGCATTCGGTCTGGCGGGGACGAAGTAGCCAAGCGTCAGGACAAGACGTCTCAACCAGGACACAGAGTAATGACGGCGAGCACTCTCCCTTCTCATCCGTTAGTGCTTCACACAAACGCAGGTGAGGTAACAGACAACGGTGATACAATGGACGTAGATGGCCTTGAGCGATCCGGTGATTTGGTTTGGCAAGACAAGGAGGTAACGGAATGGCACAGAAGTACGAGGTCTACAAGTGCGAAGTCTGCGGCAACATCGTCGAAGTGAGCCACGAGGGCGGCGGTACGCTCGTGTGTTGCGGGCAGCCGATGACATTGATGGTCGCAAAATCCACTGATGCCGGAAACGAGAAGCACCTGCCGGTTGTCGAGAAAGCAGAGCACGGGACGACAATCAGGATTGGCTCTGTTCCGCATCCGATGGAAGAGAAGCACTACATCGAGTGGATCGAAGTATTCATGAAAGACGGCAGAGTCGTGAAGAAACCGCTGCATCCGGGAGACAAGCCCGAAATGCATTTCGGCCACAACATCGAAGATTTGCTTGAGGTAAGAGCGTACTGCAACATCCACGGACTCTGGTCCAAGAAGCTAGTGTAGAGCACAAGAAGATCTTTAGGGAAGGCATACCACAGGCAATTCATGAACGGGTAACGACAAAGTCTATTCTGTGTCCCTCCATCGTATAATGGCCGGCCCTTTGAGACAGAAACCCCAAAGGGCCGGCGAGCCCGTGGTGTCCCTGAGTGGCTACATCGTATGCAACCTTCTGGCACCAACTGGGATATCATATACTGACGACTTTGTGGCGTCCCTGAGCAACTGTATCCGTGCCTGACAATGCACACACGTGGCGATAGCATGTGAACGCGATCCTGAGTCACCTGCATGAGGCACTTGACATTATCCTTGCGAGCCTCATCCTTATTGTAGATAGGTTCTAAGCAGTGAACGGGGATTACTACGTGGTGAGCTTCGAATGGGAGGCACTGCATGACAGGGGACGATCGAAGGTTTGCTGGGCGATTCCCTTGGGGGACGCAACTTCTGGGTGGTCACGGTGGACAGTCCCTTCGTGACGAGAAGTCCCTCCCGGTTCTACTGGTCACAATCTATCCCAGATGTTCCATAGCCGGCAACCTTGGATAGTCGTCTGCAGGTTCGGCCCATATCACAGTCTGTGTGGGCTTATGTCCATGAGTGTCGCCACCATTCTTGATGCTGGCGGCCCATCCTAGAGGGGAGGAACGTATGAAGAAGGTTCTCGCAACACTTGTCGCACTAGCCCTGATCATGTCCATGTTCACGGGGGTCTTCGCACCGATGCCCGCAACAAGGGCGGCCTCAGTGGTAAACCTCGGTACCGCGGGCAACTTCGTGATTTTGGCCAAGACAGCCATCACGACCACTGGAGCCACTTCAATCAGTGGGGATATTGGCATCAGTCCAGCGGCCGCGAGTTCCATAGCTGGGTTCGGACTGATCATGGACAGCACGAATACCTTCTCCACGTCATCGCTGGTGGAAGGAAAAGTATACGCGTCCAACTATGCGCTGCCCACTCCGACGAAGATGTCCACGGCTGTATCTGACATGCAAGCAGCGTACACAGCTGCCGCCGGACAGTCAGCCGATTTCACCGAGCTGGGCAGCGGAACGGTCGCCAATAAGACTCTGGTTCCCGGCGTCTACAAGTGGTCTACGCCTGTGACGATAACCACGGACCTCATACTGGCAGGTGGGCCAGACGATGTCTGGGTCTTCCAGATGGCCCAGACTCTCGACCTTGCTGCCGGCATGAAGATCCTCCTGAGCGGCGGAGCCCAGGCCAAGAATGTCTTCTGGCAAGTCGCGGGAACTGTGAACCTCCTGGCGGGCTCGCACTTTGAGGGAATCATGTTGGCCCAGACCAACATCGCCATGAGAGCAGGCGCAACCTTCAACGGCAGGCTGCTGGCACAAACTGCGGTCACACTCATCAGCACCACGGGCGATGCTCCTGCGGCCCCTGGGTTGGCCGGGACCATCACCATCATCAAGAATACGGTCCCGAACGGGCAACAGGACTTCAACTTCACTATTGTGGGCCCCAGTCTGAATTCTTCCTTTGCTTTGGACGACGATGCTGATCCCACCCTCCCCAACTGGGAGCTCTTCGGTGGCCTCCTGGCCGGTACGTACATCATATCGGAGCAGGCAGTTGCCGGCTACAGCCTCATCGGCATCGCCGGCGCCACATCGTTCGACCTCAGTACGATGACGGCCACTGTCACGCTGGTCGCTGGAGCCCCGGTCTCGTCGGCCACGGTCACCTTCACCAACATGCAGAGAAGCGGGACCATCAGGATCACCAAGGACACGGTTCCAGACGGGCCGCAGGACTTCAGCTTCACGATGACGCACGACCCGTATCAAACGGCCTTCAGTCTTGACGATGATGCTGATGGCACCCTCCTCAATTGGGTGCTCTTCGGCGGACTCCTCCCCGACACGTACACGATAACCGAAGCGCCGGCTGTCGACTACGTCCTCACCGGCATTGCCGGTGCAACCTCGTCCGACCTGGGTATGAGGACGGCCACTGTCACATTGACCCTGGACACGCCCTCGGCTGCGGTCACATTCACCAACACGCTGGGCGTCCCCGACATTCACCTGGTCAAGTCCGTGAGCCCCATGGGAGCAGTTTTCCCCGGTACTCGCCTGACCTACACTCTCACCTACAGCAATTCAGGAACAGCATATGCCTCAGCTGTCATCACTGACGTCCTGGACGGCTGGTTGGATGAGTCGAGCCTCATTATCGACAGCTGGACCGTGTACGACCCGTCAACGCGGACAGTCAGGTGTGGCGTGGGCATGACCCCTGGATACAGCGGGACCTGGACCTTCTCCGTGAAAGTCCGGGCAATCCAGAACGTGTTCCTGCTCATCCGCAACACGGGCCTGTTCGTGGCGACCCCCGGTGGCCCAGGTACGTCCAACACGGTCGTGACACCCGTCCTGCCGATCGTGCCAGGTCCCGAGGAACCACCGGTGATTCCACCACCTCCCCCCTCCATCGCCATCACCGTCACGGCTCCGGAGCCTCTGTGCGTGGAAGCCTACCTGCCATACCAAGTCTGCTTCACCAATGGGGTCCCGCCCTACACGTACACCGTGGACTTCGGCGACGGCACGCCGATCATCACCGGGACGACGTCGTCCTCGTGCGTGACGCTGGAACACGCGTATCTGGCGATCAAGCAGTACGCTTTCTCTGTCACGGTCCACGACAGCAAGGGCATGGAGAGCACATCCCGCCAGACCTTCACCCCCGTGGACTGCACCAAGAAGGTGGTCGTGTACCACCACAACTTCTTCATCGGGTATCCGAACGGCACGTTCCAGCCAGACGGCAACGTCACAAGAGCTGAAGTGGCCGCTGCGATGTCACGCGCCCTGGGCCTCGGCTGGACTACCGACCCATCCGGCTTCTCCGACCTGAAGGCCACCCATTGGGCAGCTGGATTCATCACGCTCATGACACAGGAAGGGTTCATGCAGGGCGACACCGGCGGGACATTCCGGCCGGACGACCCGATGACCCGTGCAGAGGCTGCTGCCGCGTTCCTGCGCATCGCAGGTATGACACCGGTCCTCAACCCCAGCTCCTCCTCCTTCAAGGATGTGCAGCCGATGTCCTGGGCAGCCGGGTACATCGAGGCAGCACGCACTGCCGGACTCCTGGCCGGCTATCCTGACAACACGTTCAGGCCCGCTGACCTCCTGTCCCGTGCCGAATTCGCAACCCTGGCCAGCAACGCACTCGGTCGAGTGCTGACCACCACGAACACACGGGTGAATCCACAGTACGAGGTGAAGTGGCCGGACGTGACCCCTGACTTCTGGGCATACAACTACATCCTCGAGGTGTCGACGCCGCACACGGTCACCAACCCGACACGCCTGACGCGTACCATCACGCTGACGGACCGCAAGATCCCGCTCTTCTCCGAAGGAGACAACGGCATCATCACGTTCCTGCAGCTGGGCACCACGATCACTGCCATCGTCCCGGTGGACGGTCTCCAGGCGGACGGGTCCGATCCTGCTCCGCGCCAGGTGAAGGTCCGCATCCTCAATCACGAGCGGCCGTAACGGAGAAGTACACGATCTGACCAGCCGGTCTGCCCTTCGGGCAGACCGGCTTCCTTATTGGGCGGGGACCTCTGCGTCGTGGTCCGGCAACAGCTTCTCGAGGTTGCGCAGACGGGGCATGAAGAATCCCGCCAGGGTGACCGCCGAAGCAGCCGTGGCGCTCAGCAGGTACAGGACGGCCATCCCCGCCCCGGAGCCGGTCCCGGTGATACGTGCGAAGGCCGGGGCCAGTGCTCCGCCTGGACGCATCGCCGGCTCAAAGACCTTGTCTGCCAGCGGTCCGGCCACGACCATGGCCAGAGGAATGACCGCGAAGGCAATCATGCGCCGCGCCGAGAAGACGCGCCCCTGATACTGTGACGGCACCTTAGCCTGCCAGATGGATTGCGACAGCCCATACACCATCGAGCCCAGACAAGCCGAGGTCAGGAACCCGGCTGCCCACACGACCGGGGTGCGCCCGAAGAAGACACACAACCCCAGCGCCATGAAGCCGAGCTGGTCTCCCACCAGAATACCCCGCACCTTGTTCCTGGGGCCTCCCCATATCCCCATGAGGAATCCACCCAGTGCCCCACCGATGCCCGACGCAGATTGGACTATGGCCAGGGCAGAAGCCTGCTGCCCCGTGCGCGCCAGCACCATTGGAACAGTGAGCGAGCTCGAGAGCGAGATGAGGAAGTTGGATGCCGTGAAGGTGGACACAAGCAGCAGCAGCGGGGTTCGTTCGCGGATGTAGCGGAACCCAAAGGTCATCTCGCGCCACAGCGGTTCCCGAACCGCCGTATCAGGTGTATGTGCCGGGATCGCCACTGCAGCAAGCGCTGCGATAGCGACGCCGAACGTGATCATATCGATGACCATGATCCCAGGGGCGTGGATGATCGGCATGAGAAGCCCCGCCAGGATCGGTGCGATGATGAGCGAACCCGAGTCCGCGAGCGACATGAGCCCACCGGCCCGGGCGTATTGCTGCTTGGGCATCATCTGCGAGATGGCGGCCGAGTAGGCCGGCCACTGGAACGCAGAGCCAATACCTTGCATGGTCGCCGCGACATACAGGTGCCAGATCTGCAGATGTCCTGTCAAGTACAGTACGAGTGCCACGGCCGTTGCTGTGACAGACAGGAGATCCGACAGCATCATAGTGAGCTTGCGGTTCCAGCGATCGACCCAGACGCCGGCAAGTGGTGCCACTACCATAGTCGAGCCCATGAAGAAGAAGTCAACCAGCGCGAGAGATGTTGCGAGACCGGTCTTCTGGTAGGCCCAGATGCTGAGTGCAAACGCTGTCATGGCTGAGCCGATCATCGACAGGACCTGCCCGGACCACACAAGCAGGAACGCGCGGAAACCGGCGGGACGCCCCCGTTTCAGGTTCAACATCGTGCCACTGGACTCCTCTCTGATTGCATCTCAGGCGTGTTCTCTGCTGCCCAGCTACCAGCATATGGGGTCGCCTCGACGTTGTCAAACGCGGCAGCAGCCCTGACATCGCCCTATTTGCACAGTGACGGTAGCCTCAAGGCGGCTAGGTTTCGGTCAAGAACCTGCATTCGGAGTAGTCTGCTATGGTGGAAACAGATGATGAAACCGGAGCGTTTGTACGCTGCGCCGTCCCTCCTATACTGACCTTGTGAACCTGCGCGCCAGACTGCTCATAGTTGCTCTCCTTGCCCTGACCGTCTTCGTCGCGGCGTTTTATGCGTTGGCTGGTGTGACCATCGACAGGACGTATGCTCGCGTCGACAATGAGAGTGCCCAGCGTCAGGTCCTGCGATCACATTCGTACATGGACTACGTTCTAGGCGCGTTGGGAAGTACCTGCTCCGACAGGGCGTACTGGGACGATACGTACCAGTACGTCGTCGACCACAACCCCGCATATGCAGACTCGAATCTTGCCCCCACCAGTCTTGCCACGATAGATGTTGATATCATGGTGTTTCTGGACACAAGCGGCAAGGTCGTCTCTGCCAACTTCCAAACCCTCGCAAACCAGACCCTGGATGACACTGTGACAGACCTCGTCAAGCAGCTTAGGCCAGGAACAGCGCTTTGGACACAGGCCATGGTCGACCCCGGCCTCACAGGGTACATTCAGGTGGGGGAACGTGTCGCGATGGTGGCTGCGCGCCCTATTCTGACAAGCGCGAGCACCGGTCCGGCACCGGGAGTGCTGGTCTTCGTGCGGTATCTCGACGATGCGTTCTTCGCCAGCATGGCTGAGACCGTGGGCGGCCCCGTCACCTTCCAGCCTGTCAGTCAAGTTCAGCCAGACACGGTCGAGTCGCGGGCACTCGCGCTGCTCGCGCAGGGACAATCCACCGTCGGTCTGCCTACCGGAACTGATGAGGTTCGCGGGTTCGAGCAGCACACCGACCTTGCCGGAAATCCCGCCTTCCTCCTCGCGACCACCGCAAAGCGTACCCAGTCTGCCGAAATCACTCAGTTGAAGCGCATCGTCGTTTTGGCCACCAGCATGATAGTTGTCCTGCTGTTAGGCCTCGGCCTGCTCGTCGTGAACCATACGTTCATGAGGAGAATCGCTTCGCTGGGTCGTCAGGTGGCAGAGGTCGGACACACCAGCGACCTTGCACTGCGCGTGCGCCTGCCCGGCTCGGACGAACTCTCGCAGCTGGCCACAGATGTCAACACAACCCTGGAGTCGCTGCAACAGACTCAACGCGACAAGGACGCGATGGCAGAGGAACTGGAGCGGGATCGAAAACGACTGCATGACTACTTCGACCACGCACACGACCTCATCTTCGCACTGGACACAAGTGGCAAGGTGACCCTGGTCAACCAGTCCGCATGCTCGGTTCTTGGGTACGAAGAGAAAGACCTGCTTGGTCGCAGTATGCTTGACATCGTCAGCCCGGACAGCCGCGAGTTCATGCTCAGGGCCAACGATGAAATCGGAAGCGGGGACAGTGCGGCAAGGACCATCGACGTTCTAACACGTGATGGGAACCGCCGAACCCTGGATCTGAGCGGCCAGCGCCTCTGGGATAACGGACAGCCGACAGGCACCTTCTACATCGCCCGGGACATCACCGATCGGCTTCGCATGGAACACGAGTTGCTGCACAATGAGGCCCTGGCATCACTGGGAACGCTGGCTGCTGGTATCGCCCACGACTTCAACAACGTTCTGACAGTGGTCAAGGGAAGCATCTCCCTGGCAGACTCGTCTCTGGAGGAACCCACTGAGTCGCAGCACCACCTGGAGGTTGCGCGCGTAGCAGTGGACCGCGCTCAGGCCCTCGCCGGCCAGTTGTTGACCTTCTCCCGTGGTGGCGCCCCGGTCAAGGAAAACGTCGACGTCGAGTCCATCGTCCGGGAAGTGGCGAGATTCGTCCTCAGCGGCTCGGGTATCGCACTACAAGTGAGTGTCGATGGAATCGTACCTGCCGTGGAAGCTGACCGCAACCAGTTGTTTCAGGTCGTGCAGAATATCATCCTGAACGCGCGGGACGCGATGCCGCCGGGGGGAACACTGGACATTGCTCTTCGCTGTCAGACCGTGTCGGAGGAGCATCCCTTCGGCATCGCCGCACCCGGAGACTACGTCGTCATCCGCATAGCAGATAGCGGTTCCGGCATCGCCCCGGAAGATATGAAGCTCCTGTTCGATCCCTTCTTCACGACAAAGCCATCAGGACACGGGGTCGGCCTCTCAACGGCACGGTCCATCGCCAGACGACACGGGGGAGACCTGCTCATCGAGTCGGTTGCAGACAAGGGAACGACGGTCTGGCTGTGCATGCCTGTCGCCAATGGGCCCGTGACCCAAACCCAGCTCGCGAAGCCGGAGGGGGAGCCCGTCTCCACCACCGGCCGCCTCCTGGTCATGGATGACGAGCAGACCGTCGCCGACGTAACATGCGCCATGGCCCAGCGTCTTGGCTATGAGACGACTACCGTACCAGACGGGGAAGCTGCCCTCACAGTCTATGCGCAAGCAGTGACCGAACAGCGCCCCTTCGACCTGGTTATCATGGACCTGACGGTCCCGGGCGGCATGGGAGGTCGAGAAGCGGTCCAGAAACTGCACGAACTCTATCCCGACGCCCGCGTCATCGTCTCCAGCGGCTACTCCGACGACGCTTCGATGGCCGAGTACACGCAGTGCGGCTTCATCGCAACGCTCGCCAAACCCTACACGATGCAGGAACTGGAGCGCGTCCTTCGCGAATCGTCCAAGCCGCCGCTCAGTTCCTAGCAGTCAGGAATCCACTAGCCAAGGTATTCCTGGTTTGCAACAGCCGGGACAATGCCGTACACTCCTTCTTTAAGCATCTCGGAATACACTAAACTGAGACGGTCCATTGTGACCCGGGAGGTTCTCATGACACAAAACATTCTTGCGCACATCGTGCTGATGGTTCTGGGCGTTGTTGTCCTGCTTGGCGCGGCATATATCGGCAAGACGGACAAGGGTGGCAAGAAACTGAACTCCCATAAAGTGGTGGGTGGAATCGGCGTCACCCTCGTTCTGCTCGGTGCTGCTGGACTCCTTGCAACAAGAGCCTTCATACCGACGCTGCCGCACTTCTGGGTTGCCCTGCTGGCGATTGTGTTCATGATCCTGACCCCCATCGGAGGACTGTTGTACGTGAAAGCCGTTCCGGCAAAGAAGGCTGCACTGAGGAAATCACACCGTTTGGACGCGATGATCTTCTTTGGACTGGCCGCTCTTGCAGTAGTTCTTGGCATCATCAGCGTTCTACCAATGATACGATAGCCCAGCACAAACAGGTTCGTCATTTAGGGCGTGTTTCAGGGAGGCGGCAGACGACTCGTCCACCTGTGAACGATAGCAGCTCACCAGGCACCTGGACTCAGGGGCTCCCAGCCGGGTCAGGCGTCGTGACGGTATGCCTTACAGTCATCTATGGCTGCTTCTTCTTCCTCTGCAAACAAGGCACTGTCTTGCCTCTGCTGTGCGCCTATACGGTGGACCCCTACGATGCTGTCGGATCCTTCGGCATCCAGCTTGCGGCACTTGTCTGCGTCGTCGCGTTCATGCGCGCTATGCGCATGCACCGGTCTGCAGACGCGGGGGAAGCGCTGCTCTTTGTCCGCAGTCTTGCCGTCGTAAATCTCACCGTGCTCGCGACGATGGTCTCCGATGTCGTCGCCATGCTGCGAACGGTGCCATCATGGGGTCATACGATCCTGGGCTGGTCCATATTAGCCGACAACCTGGTGATGGTCGCAGCTTCCGCCATGCTGTGTGCGCTCGCCGCGCGGGCGGGCAGGGCTGCGGCGCCAGGCATCCATCTCTTGCCCTGGCGCACAACGCTCCTCGTGTGGGTTGTCGTGGCAGGCATGCTGGCTGCGTATCCCAGCGCGTGGGAGAGCGGCATAATCGGGGGAGTCCTGACGGCACTTGTCGGCATGCTTGCCTTGTTTGCCCTGGTCGCGACGGGCGCGCGGTCACTTCTGGGCTATGCACAGAGTATGGATGCCAGGTATGGCACGACCATCCTGGGGTGGCCGGGACGGTTAGTTGCCTGGCGGCGACTGGCGCCCGTCATGTTTGCCGTGCTGGTTGCAGCGGGTTGTGCCACGTGGACCCTGATTGCCGAGGCAGTACCATCCTCCAGGGCCGTAACGGTGCTGGGTGTCTACGCTCTCCTCGAGTTCTGCGGTGTCCTGACCGGCCATGTCACACTCACTCGGTTCCTCGAGCTGATGTAAACTGACTGGAGTACCTCGCGTCCGTCCACGGTGGACAGGCCCCCGGCACGCGGGGTGTCGCGCCGACCTCGTTTGTACATCCTACCGGCTCGTCCGTTTCGGACTATACTGAACACGTTGACAAACGAACTGGAGGAACTGGCATGGCTGAAGCAGCACCAATTGGGTTCGTCCTGGGCACCAAGCCCGCATCGTCGCTGGAGTTCTATGTCCTCGTCGACCAGCACAACTACCTGGAGATGGATGACGTCGTCTTCGTGCGATCGGGTGTCGAGGGATATGCCGGTGTCGAGGCCGTCACTTTCTACGGCACCGTCATCGAGGTCCAGCAATACCACGAGGGCATCCAGTTCGACAGCGACACCACGATCGTGCGCCAGGGCATCATGCCCGCAGGCGTCGCCTACGTTGGCAAGGTGCAGGTCACCAAGCTGGAGCCCGAGGTCTTTGTCGCGCCGCACCCAGCCGACTTCGTCTACCGCGCCACTGGCGCAGACCTGGACAAGGCGCTCAGTTTCGACGTCATGAAGCAGCGCGTGCCTGTTGGCATCATGCGCAACAAGGAACCCTTCTACGTCAACTTCGAGTTCCTCAACGGCGCCAAAGGTGCGCACGTCAGCGTTAGCGGCGTCAGCGGCGTCGCCACCAAGACGTCGTTCGCCCTCTTCCTCCTCTATTCCATCTTCCACTTCGAGGGCACAAAGCAGGGCGACCAGCAGATGCAGGACGGTATGCCCTTTGCCGACAAGGCCGCCGCGCGCAGCATCGTCTTCAACGTCAAGGGCGAGGACTTGATGTTCCTCGACAAGCCCAACAAGGGCCTGACCGACGACCACCGCGCCGTCTACGCGAAGATGGGCCTGCCCACCACACCCTTCACCGACCTGCGCTTCTTCACGTCCCCCAAGTCCGACAGCGAGGTCCCCTCGCCCAGCACCGAGCAGCGCCAGGAGGGTGTCACCCCGTACGTCTGGACCATGCGCCAGTTTGCGCAGGACCGCCTGCTCCCCTTCCTCTTCGCCGAGGGCGACCAGGAGACGACCAACCTCTACGGCCTCATCCAGCACCTCACCAACCGGCTG
>JAPLGH010000090.1 GCA_026390285.1 Caldisericota bacterium | reverse complement strand
GTGCGAGTTCTGCTCATGTCTGACTCTCCTTGTTGACAGGGTATGAAAACACGACACGACATATGCCGGATCGTCACCAGGGGGCTCTTCGGCTGATTGGCCTGTAGCATTGGTTGGGTGCAGTATAGGGGAGGATCAGAAAATACAAGGAGAAATGTGCGTAGAAGGTGAAGAGAATGGAAAGGCTGGGGTGCAGACCAGTCTGGTACTAGGGTTTGCCTTGGACGTCACTCCTAGTCTGACGTAGTCATCGGCTCGCCGATGGAGTTCCTGTATCTCATCGTCTGTCAGTGGTCGTACTGTGCGTGCTGGGACACCCATCGAGAGTGACTGGGCAGGCACGACCCTGTTCTCAGGGACCAGCGCTGCCGCTGCCACCACGGTCTCGTCGCCGACAGCAGCTCCCGTGAGGACCGTGGCATGCATGCCCACCATGGCGTGGTGGTCGATTGAACAGCCATGCAAGACGGCGCTGTGACCGACAGTGGCGCCCTCGCCGACAATGAGAGGGATGTCTCTATCTATCGAGCGGCGCGCGGTCGATGGCTGGACCACAGTGTTGACGATCGATGGGTAATGCTACACCGTCGACATCGTGCGCGACGGACGCACGCATCACGTCGTCGTAGACGGCGATGTCCATCGGTTCGCACCCGACAGCGGCTCGGCGTCGTCGCACAGTGTCGGCAGCGTGGCGCTACCGGAGGTCATGGCGCCGATGCCGGGAAAGGTGACGCTAGTCTTCGTCAAGCCTGGCAACATGTTGTGGCCGGGGATGGTCTGGTCATCCTTGAAGCCATGAAAATGGAGAACCGACTGGTGGCCGAAGCTGCGCGGAGCGTCGCCGAGGTGTGTATCAGCAGCGGCGACATGGTGGACGGTAGTCAGGTCCTGATCGTCCTCGCCTATGATTGACGCAGTAGATGTGCAGGTTCACCCGAGTTGAGTACCGACTTGCAACCCGCGCTCCGCAGCAAACGTCGCAGCATCCACTTTCTTGTCGCCGACGCGCACGCGCTTGACGCGGATGGCGCCGTGCGCCGCACCGATCACTATGCCATCACCTGTGATCTCGCTAATGACGCCGGGGCGTGAGTCCTCACCGAGCAGCGCGCGGGTGTCGTAGAGGCGTAGCTGGTCTCCAGCAAGGAATGTGAACGCCCCGGGCTGAGGATCGCAGCCACGGACAAGGTTGTAGACCTCCGGGAGCGGACGCGACCAATCAATCCGCGCATGCTCATCTCGGCACAGCGGATCGTAGGTCGCGCGCGACTCGTCTTGCTGCAGGCGCGGTGCGTTGCCAGCGGCGATCAGCTCGACGGATTCGAGGACGGCGTCGACGCCGACCGGGAACAGGGTGTTGAAGTAGAGCGATCCAGCCGTGTCATCGGCGCCAATCGGCGCTTCCTTCTGCAGAAGAATCGGACCGCTATCGATGCCGGGATCGACCCAGAATACCGTCACGCCGCCGCGGGTCTCTCCCTTGATGATCTGCCAAGGGATGGCACTGCCGCCGCGAAACTGTGGCAGCAGCGAGGGATGGAAGCAGATGCTGCCGAGACGTGGGACATCGAAGACGCGCTGAGGAACGATCTGTGTAACGTACGCCAGCACGGCAAGGTCCGCGTGCAGGTCTTCGAACTCACGTCGCACCTCCGGCCGCTTCAGCGATGCATGCTGGCGGACTGGGATGCCCAGTGCCAGGGCGCGAGACTTGACCGGATCCGGCTTCCCACCTGGCGCCTCGGGTGGGCAGTAGGCAGCGCAGACTTCGTGGCCCCTGGCACACAGGCCATCGAGCACGCGCTCGGCGAAGGCAGCTTGGCCAACCAGGATTAGTCGCATGGTGTCTCCAACCAGGCCGCGGGGTGGAGCACCTTACAGGGTCGCATCATCTACGCCTTCAGATGCTGTGCGAAGAAGGAAAGCAGCCGGCGCCACGCATCTTTTGCCGCATCGGGACGATACGAATCGCGATCATTGCAGAAGAAGCCGTGGGGCGCCCCGGGATAGAGCACCGTCTCCGCGGTCTTCTTGAGTTGGGCCAAGCGTGCCTTGATGCGTTCCACTTCGTCGATGGGAATGAAGGGATCGACTTCACCGAAGAACAACAACATCGGCGCTTGCAGCTTGTCGACGTTGTCGAACGCGGCCGTACCGATCCCGCCACCGTAGAAGGGGCGGCGGCCTTCACCGCCGGGTTCATGCATGCGGTCAGCGCGGACGGACGCTCATGCCCCACCACGTTGTCCTGGATATTGGCGTTGCAGTGTACGACAATAGGGGCAATGTCGCCACGGAGGACAGCCCCATACCAGATGCTGGCTCCCTCCTCGATGGTCACATCTCCTATGAGGACCGCCGTGTCAGCAACAAATGCTGTGAGTGCCACGGTTGGGGTCTTTCCGTTGAATGCACGAAGAATCCCGGACATCAGTGTTCCTCCTTATGCTGCAGTTGCTTTGCGCACCTGTCAGCAAGATCCGCGATGAAAGTCACGCCCGCCAAACCTAGTGCAGCCATACCCCCGACGACTGCCAGGACCGACCAGCCGAGGGGTCTGCCGACAAGGTGCATCACAAAAGCTCCCACAAAGGCAGCGCAGGCAATCACGATGAGACCGATACCTGCTGCGACCGCCACGCGAGCTGACTCCCCTGTATGCTTTACTTTCTTCAAGGATTGCACACAGTATATCATAGTACTGTTTTTCGCATTGTGGAATCGGGTACGTCGCTCAGCTGACGGTTGCCAGAAATCTGAATCATGCAGGAGGAGAAAGGATGAAGAAGACAGCGTTTGCTCGCAGTATCGTGTTGATGGTTGTTGCTGTGATGATCGTTACGGTCTTGACAGGATGCAAGACTCAGAGTGGAACACTCAACTGGGGGACTGATCCGACCTATGCGCCCTTCGAGTATGCCGATGCAAACAACAAGCCTACAGGATTTGACGTCGAACTGATGGAGGCCATCGCGACGAAGATGGGCAAGACCAGCAATCTGACCAGTGGAGCTTTTGATGGGCTTCTCCTTGCTCTCCAGGGAAAGAAGTTCGACGCGGTATGCGCCGCCATGACGATCACCCCCGAACGCGAGCAGGAAGTCAGCTTTTCCATTCCCTACTACCGGGCGGACATGGGGATCATGTACAACCCGAGCAAAAACACTATCACCAAACCGGAGGATCTTGCAGGCAAGACAGTCGGCGTTCAGACTGGCACGACAGGCGAGATTGATGCCAAGCTGATCACCGGTGTGAAGGTGAGCTCCTACCCCGACATCCAGCTTGCCACCCTGGACCTCGAGAATGGCAAGGTCGATGCCGTGGTGAACGACTATCCTGTATGCACGGCTTATGCCAGTACGCATCCTACACTGAAGGTTCTCGATACGACGTCGATCGCTGGTCAGGACTTGACACAGCTGTATGGTATCGCGGTGCGCAAGGATGATGCCCAACTCAAGAGCGACATTGATGCGGCCCTCCTCAAGGTGGTCGCAGATGGGACGTACGCAAGTCTCTACCGCAAGTACTTCTTCGTCGAACCGCCATTCCTGCCCAAGTAGCAGTGATGATCTCGGGGTAATGGGAGATGTTTAAGTGGTCCATTATCTTCGACAATCTGCCGTTCCTCCTGGCAGGAGCATGGACCACGCTTTCGCTCACAGTTGTCTCGATGATCTTCGCGACACTTGCAGGGTTGCTGGTGGGACTGCTGAACATGTTTGGGGGAAGGGTCATCGGTGCCATTACCCGTGTCTACATCGAGGCCGTGCGCGGGACGCCGGCTTTGCTGCTGATTCTCATCGTGTACTACGCTCTCCCGAGGATAGGACTGAACCTGCCTCAGTTCCCCGCCGCTGCAGTTTCCCTTGCAGTGTGCTACGCTGCCTACATTGCCGAGGTCTTCCGTTCCGCCGTGGAGTCGATCCCCAAGGGACAGTCTGAAGCTGCTTTCTCGCTGGGCATGAGTCAGGCGCAGGCATTGCGCCACGTTATTCTCCCGCAGACGTTCCGGCGAGTTCTGCCCCCGCTTGCGAATGAGTTTGCGGCATTGATCAAGGATACTTCCCTGGTCGCCTTCATCTCGATGGAGGATCTTCTCTTCAAGGCGAAGATCATCGGTGCCCGCACGTACAACGTCTTCTCGCCGCTCATTGGTGCAGCAATCATTTACCTGATTATGACGACTCCGGTCATGCAGTGGTCCCGAAGTCTCGAGAAGAAGGTAGAGTGAGATGGATGTCAGCATGATGTCACAGGGGAAGCTGCTGGTCGTCGATGAGCTGCACAAGTCGTTCGGCTCTCTCGAAGTCATCAAGGGAGTAAGCTTCGATATGGATTTCAGGGAGCGTCTGGTGCTGATGGGGCCATCAGGTTCGGGCAAGAGTACCTTGGTGAGGTGCCTCAACTGGATCGAACCTCCGTCGGCTGGCCGCATAACATTCGACGGCAAGTTCGTCGAGTCAGGCAAGTCCGACATTCGCAGACTGAGAGAAGATATTGGCATGGTGTTTCAGCAATTCAATGTATTCCCCCACCTTACAGCTCTTCAGAACGTCGCTCTGGGACCTCTTGTCGTCAAGAAGACAGCTCGCAAAGCGGCTGAGGCTGAGGCAATGGAGCTCCTGGTGAAGGTCGGTCTGTCTCATCGCGCCGATCACAAGCCTGGTCAGATGAGTGGCGGCGAGCAACAGCGGGTGGCCATAGC
>JAPLGH010000192.1 GCA_026390285.1 Caldisericota bacterium | reverse complement strand
GCTCCTTTTTCGTGGCCGAACAGCTCGCTCTCGAGAAGGTTCTCCGGGATAGCCGCGCAATTGACGACGATGAATGCCCTGTCCTTCCGATGGCTGTTATTGTGAACCGCCTTGGCGACCAGTTCCTTGCCCGTGCCCGATTCGCCGAGAACAAGAACCGTCGCATCCGAACTGGCAACCTTGCCGATCTGCTTGTAGACTTCCTGCATGAGTGGGCTCTGGCCGACCAGCTCATCGCTGTTGATGACAGGAAGGTCGTCGGGACGGGTCCGTCCTGAGAGGCATGACAGTTCGCGTAATTCGAGAGCCCTCTTCACCTTGATCTTGACCTCGTCGATATCAAACGGCTTGGTCAGATAGTCATAGGCGCCGGACTTCATGGCGGAAATGGCGATATCCGACGAACCGAACGCTGTCAGGAAAATGACCGGGAGATCAGGCTGGGATTCCTTGATCTTGAGAAAAGCATCCATGCCACTCATGACGGGCATCTTGACGTCCATCAGGACAGTGTCCGGGCTCAAGGCTCTGACCTTCTCGACTGCTTCCTGGCCGTTCTTGGCGACATTGACACGATAACCCTCGTCCTCAAGTGACTCGCGGAGCAGTTCGCGTATGTTCTCCTCGTCGTCCACAACCAGAATGAGCTTGCTTTGTGTTTTCATATGCAATTGAATAGTCTACAGGTTTCGAGGCTCGAGTCAAACACTGGGATTGATGATTCGCTGCATGTTGACAGTGAACGTGGCCCCTGTTCCCTCTGTGCTCTGATAGGTGATGACCCCATTGTGAAAGGACGCGATCTTCTGGGAAATGGGAAGGCCAAGACCTGTGCCGTGTTCCTTGGTCGTAAAGAATGGGGTGAACATCTTCGGCTTGTCCTCGTCCCTGATACCAGCACCGACATCGCACACGTCGATGATGACACGGTCCGCCTCGGTCCTTGCAGTGACCGTAACGGTTCCGCCGCCCTTGTCCTGCATCGACTGTATGGCATTCTGCAAAAGGTTCATGAACATTTGTTCGGTCTGACGTGCATCCCAGGTAACCATGACCTGTGGCACCCGGAGGTCGAGCGTCGCGTGACCGTCGTCAAACTGCTGGGCCATAAGCTCTCCCAGCGATTCGAAGAACCCGCGCAGATCAAACTCGACCGGCTGAGGTGGCGCCGGGCGCCCAAAGGTGAGAAGGTCCTTGATCAGCGTCTCGAGACGGTCGGCTTCGCTGCGTATGGGAATGATGTACTTGGCTTCGGGACGACCCTGCAACTTCTTCTCCAGAAGGCTTGCGTATCCCTTGATGCTCGTAAGCGGATTGCGTACCTCATGGGCGATGCCGGTTGTAAAGATGCCCAGTGTCTTGAGGGCCTCGGTCTGTTTTGCTTCTTCGATGCTCCGCTTGAGAGAGTGGGCCAGGTCGGCGACGGCGCGGGAGATCTCTCCCAGCTCCCCTCCACCGCGTGGCACGCGGGTGTCCAGGTTGGTCTTGAGTCGGACGACGCTGCGGCGCAGGGACAGCAGTCGTATCAGGAAGAAGGTCAGCAGGACGATGGTCGCTGCACCGCTCAGCGCGATGGAGATGGTCGAAGTCTTGAATGCCTCGAAACGGACGCGCTGCAGCGGAGCGAGGACTTGAGGCATATCCCTGTCGACGACCAGATAACCCATCGTTTTAGTCCCTGCCTTCAAGGGGAGAGCGACGGTAAGCTTGGGCAGCGGGTTGCGCGATGCATCAGCCAGGTAGATCAGGCTTGGCGTGAAGAGGCTGACCTGGTACCCGATGCTGACTTTGGGGAAGTTGTCCTTGAACACGGTGATGTAGTCATTGTAGGATTTGGAGAGGAAAACGCTCATCAACTCGTTCTGCTTGTTCTGGCTCAGAGTGTCGAACTTGTAGCTGCTGGACAATTCCCGGTACATGCGGCTCCAGCGCTCGACAGCCTGCGATCCTATGGCCTGGAGTGTCTCGCTTTCCTTGGTAACGAGTTCGTCCTGAAACTCGACAATGAGGCGGTTGCTCAGAATCGCCATCGAGACGCCCACGATGAGAAGAGCGGTCACAATGATCTGGAAGGTCAGCGACTTGAAGACTCGACCCAATTGGTCCTCCTGGGATGAATCAAGGTCAGATGGATACTCGCTTCAGCAGTTCCACAAGTTCTGGCTTGAGAAGGTTGCGCCGGGTGACTGCTTCGAGTGTCTCCTGAAGGACAATGTGCCCGTCGCGTGTTCCAGCGACGACACCCGAGCGGCCTTCGCTGAGAGCGACAACTGCTGCTTCGCCCGACGTGCTGGCCAGGATGCGGTCGAAACGCGTGGGGCTTCCCCCGCGCTGGACATAGCCGAGGACGGTCGCCCTGCACTCCACGGGCAGGTTCGCATTGATATAGCGCGACAGCTCCTCTGCATGCCCGGCGCCTTCTGCCATGACGATGATGTGGTGCTTCTTCTGCGCCATGACGTCGTCGTGCAGGCGGGTAATGAGCTTGGGGATGCTGAACGGCAGTTCCGGGGTCAGAACGATGTCGGCACCCGTCGCCAGAGCGGCTTCGAGTGCTATGGAGCCATTGTCTCTGCCCATGACCTCGACGACAAACACGCGGTCGTGAGACTCCGCTACGTCGCGAATACGGTCGATGGCATCAATGGCGATGTTGACGGCGGTATCAAACCCGATGGTGTAGTCAAAGCCATACAGGTCGTTGTCGATGGTCGACGCGACCCCGACGACGGGGACGCCCAACTGGCCGAGCAGGTAGCCACCCGTCTGTGAGCCGTTGCCCCCGATGATGACCAGGCCGTCCAGTCGGTTCTGCTGGACGACGAGAGCTGCCTGCTTGCGGCCTTCCTCAGTACGGAACAGGTCACTGCGGGCACTCTTGAGCATGGTCCCCCCGAGTTCCAGGATGCCGGAGACGCTGCGTGAATTGAGTTCTATCCAGGTGTTGGATACCAGTCCATCGTAGCCGCGCTCGAACCCGACCGCTTCGACTCTCATCGAAGCAGCCGTACGTGCAACTGCGCGGATGGCAGCGTTCATCCCGCTGGCATCGCCACCGCTGGTCAGAAGTCCGATGCGCTTCATGGCTACTTGGAGAAGACCGTCAGGAGGTCGACCCACTCCTGCGGGACGGTCTTGAGCGTGCCGACAGCTTCGGTGAGCGGAATCGCGATCACTTCGGTACCGCGGAGAGCGGCCATCTTGCCGAATTCGCCGCCGTGGATCATCTCGATGGCTTTCACGCCGACGCGCGATCCCAGGATGCGATCGAACAGCGTGGGACTGCCCCCCCGCTGGATGTGCCCTATGGTGGCCGAGCGAGTCGAGATCCCCGTCTTCTCTTCAAGGATCCTGGCCACTTCCGGACCCACACCCCTGTCTTGCAGCAGCATGTGGCCGAAGTCGTCCAGTTTCTCGCTGGTGGCCGGCGTGACTTCTACTCCCTCGCTCACGACGATGAAGGCGTACTTCTTGCGCCTGTAGGCGATCATGACCTGGCGCACCATAGCTTCCCAGTCAATGGGGACCTCAGGGATGAGCGTGTAGTCGGCTCCTGAGCCGATGCCGGTGTAGAGTGCAACCCATCCGGCGTGCCTGCCCATGACTTCAAGGATGAGGATGCGCCGATGGGACTGCGCAGTATCTTTCAGCCTTCGCGAAGCGTCGAGAGCAACACTTACTGCAGAGTCGAATCCGAATGTGAAGTCCGTTCCTGAGAGAGTGTCGTCCCCGCCGATGGCGATGACGGCATCCAGACCCATCGCAGCAATGTTGGCAATGGTCTGCTGGACGAGTGCAGGGTCCTTGAACGGGTTGGTCCGCGACGTCCCCAGGATAGTGCCGCCACGGTCGATGATCTCGTCGACACGGGTGAGGTCTAGGGGCTCCGTCTCACAGGAGAGCAGTCCTTGCCAGCCTTCAACGATACCGACACATTCATCTCCGTAGTCCAGCGCTTTGAACACCGCGCCGCGTATCGCCGGGTTGAGTCCGGGGCAATCCCCGCCGCCTGTCAGGATTCCGATTTTCATGTGTAAGTCGACCCCCATTCGTCCATACTACTATAGATGTAGTGCGCCTCCATTGTAGGGTGGCGACAGGATGAGTCAAGGCGATGTTGTGGAGTACGAATCTCGTGGTCGAGGACCGACCGCAGGGGCACACGTGTCCGTTTAGGAGGCGGCCGTGAATCGTAGGTCGGTCGCTCGGGTCCTGGTCATTTTCACCGCTGCGGGCTGCAGACCAGGGACCGCGCGAGCGGTCACAGGTAGGTTGGCCACTTCACCATCTTTTTCTTGAGGTTGATGGTTCTGCCGTCGACCACAAAGGTGCCGTCCCCGTTGTGATGGATCATCCGGCGTTCCTTGCGCTCCGGGTCGGTCCAAACCTTGACCACTTCGAAGATGAAGAGGTTGTACTTGTCGACCAGGCTGGTATCTGACACCCGGCATTCGAGATTAGCGAGACATTCTGCCACGAGTGGCGCCTTCACCTTCTTGGCTGGTACCGGGGTCAGACCAAAGGTCTTGAACTTGTCGACCTCATCACCTGAGCAGTTGCCGATCTCGACAACCTTGGCTGCGAGATCGACCGTGGGAACAGCGATCACGCATTCTCCCGTCGCGCGCAGTGCCTTGAAACTGTGATCCCATGGCCCGATGCTGCCGCCGATCAAAGGCACGCCGCCCTCTTCGCTGCCGTCCTGCATGATCATGTAATAACTCATCGTCATGATGTTAGTGCTGCCTTTATATGCAGTCGTCACCAGTACGACCGGACCCGGTTCAAGGAAGCGGTATGCCTTGGATAGAGAAAGTTCGTTCATGATGACCATCTCTTCCGACCTCAGTTATGAAATAATCGTAACAGCGCAAGAGACAAATTACAATTTTGGAGACATACCTAGTTTTGTAACATCTATGAATTGCATGTGAGGGGCTCCATGGTAGGATGCTTGTGAAACATTCGCAGTGCGGCAGAGGTGCCTCTATGAAACCAGTTATTGATCATATTCATGTTACTGTTGCTGATCTTGAACGCGCAGAGAGATTCTATGATAGGCTCCTGCCGTTGCTGGGATTTGATCTGGCGAATAAGGAACGCGACGCTGTTCCTGAACACGAATACGGCATCGTCGAATACCACCACAGCAGTTTTTCCTTCGGCATTGTCAGCCCACGGCCTGCATACACCAATGAAACAATAACCAGAAGGAAGCCGGGTGCGCTTCATCACGTTGCATTCCATGCAGACTCGCGTGCGGAGGTAGACAGACTTTATCTGCAAGTAAAAGCTCTTGGTGCAGAGATCGTCCATGAGCCGCGGTTGTATCCGGAGTATTGCAAGGATTACTACGCTTTCTTTTTCAAGGATTCCGAGGGCATCGAATATGAGATCGTGCACTTTGACCGCGCAGGCTGTTTTCCCTTGGAACGGGGGCACACTTGGTTCTTGTAACACTAACCAGCGCAGCAGCAGCGACCCCAGTGCATTGTTGAGCTGACCAGTACCCGGTAACATGGCCAGAGCCTAGTACGTCGGGCGAGGGCAAGATGCATCTTGTGGTCGCGCTGTCACATATGACGTACGGGAGGATCGCGACCGTGCTCCTTGCATTGACAGCGAGGAGCCTCTCTCCGACAAAGGGGAGACCACCAGTCGCGGAGAAGACGACAGCTTCAGGGCGTATAGGCCGGCGATATGACGTCAGCTGGCAAGGCCGCCATTCGTGCCGTCTCTCTCGGCGCATCTCCTTTTCTCCAGGACTTGGCGAAGAGCCCCGGAGGTCTTCGCTTGCCGGTGTCGGGGTGGCTTCCGCCCCGAGGATGCATATAGTATCAGGTGAACGTGATGAGCATGTACCATGTCGGGGCCCGGGGCTCCGGCGAGGAGATGAATGCTGATGGAGAATGTTCTGACAAGCCTTGGACTGGCGCTGCTCTTCGTTGTTCTTGGTGTTCCGTTGATGCTGGGCAAGGTGAGGCGCAACGGCTTCTACGGAGCCCGCTTCCCTGCCACCATGGCGGACGACCGCGTCTGGGACGCCGTAAACCGGAAGTCTGGACTCCTGTTTGTCGTGGGGGGATCAGTAGCGGGCATTGTCGACTTGCTTGCTGTCGCCGGGGTCGTCACGCGCGATGTGGGGCTGTATGTTGTAGGAGCGCTGTTGGTCTACATCCTCATCGCGACTGTCTGGCTGTGGCGCTACTCTGAACGGGTCGCGCGGGACAGTGAGGTCAATGCGCGTGATACGGAGGTTGGGAGGACCGCGCCGCTCCTGGTTGCCGTGAGCTGTTTTGCCGTCGCAGTCGCCGGGGTCCTGTCTGCATTCTCCACACCCAATCCTTGGCTTGGGTTTCGAGTCCCTGCAACGTTCGCCGATCCAGCAGTCTGGCACCAGGTCAACCTCAAGGCAGGCCTGACGCTTGCCGTCTTGTCCGGCGTTTTCGGATTCATGTTCCTCGGCCTGCGCAGCATGACCGAAGGCGAGCGAAAGCGGCTGTTCTCGGGACTGTTCGTCGGCTGGCTCGCCGCAATCATCCTCGTGGCGGTAGTCGGCACCTTGTTTGCAAACAGCCTCACACGCTGAGAAGGAGACCACCATGCGCTTTGGGCTATCACTTACTGACGGTGCGATGGTTATGGCCGCATTCTCCGTAGGCTTGCCACTGCTCATCTGTCTCATGACACTGTCCAGCCTGAGGAGGATCCCGCGGTCTCAGCGCATCGCCGTGTCTGCACTCGTTGCCTGTGTCACCCTGTTCGTTAGTGCTCTCGGTGTGTTCTTCCTGGCTGGCGAGCTTCGTACGGGAGTCGTCGTGGGCGACCGGATAGCAGTAGAGACTCCTCCGTTTGCCTCGGTCAGCGTCGAGCGGGTCGACATCGTTCGGGCCTACAGGGTGGCCGATCGAGCGCAGGAACCGGACCTGGCCATTGCTGTCAGAACGAACGGCACTGACATAGGCTCGTATCTCACAGGGAGCTTCAGGCTCGAGGACGGGCGTTCTGCGGTCCTGATGCTGTCTGGGCCGGCATGTGTCGTGATCGAGCTGAAGGACAGGGTCTTGATGCTGGCTCCCGACGACCTCGACGGGTTTGTCCGGGCACTACAGGCGTGGGGAGTCCCGGTTGCGTGACCGGGAAGGAGACAGGCATGATTGAACTGACAGAAGAGGGGCGGGTCTTTCGTCCACGCGTGAATGCATGGACCCGCGTTTCCACCTGGCTGCTAGCGGGTGTGCTGACAATTCCGTTCATCAGTGTCATGACCGCGGCGCATGAGGCCTGGAGTGAGTTGTGGTGGACGGTACTCCTGATGGGTGTCATGGCTGTCGGTGGTATCGCGGTGTCGACGAACACCGTTCGGGTCGTCCGCACGATGCGCTACATCCTGACCGCAGATGCAGTTGAGATACGCGCCGGGGGCAGCTCACGCCGGATATTGTTCAAGGACGTCGTCCGTGTCGAGGTGGTCAATCTCGCCTTCAACCCCATTTCGAGCTATCGTCTCCCTGGTCTGGCTCTCTATGATGTCCTGTACAGTGACGAGGGTATCGTGACCATGTTCTCCACACACGCCCTCAGGGATGTTGTTCTCATTGAGACCGCCGACCATCACAAATACGGCATCTCACCCGAAGACGAAGTCGAATTCGTCAGCGACCTGCGTTCCCGTCTTCAATTGTGAATCCCGTTGTACCAGGTACCAAGGGTATTCACAATTGCGCTGTGGCGCTGACGACGTATCCTGAACGCAGTGCGGCCGCGGATGGCCTGCCGGTGGAGGAACGCTGATGTGCAGGATGTTCGGAATAGTCGCCACGACGCCACAATCGATAGCTCCATGGATGACCGACGTCGAGCCTTCGCTGCGCTCGCTGGCTGTTGCGGACGAATCCGGTGAGGCGAACCCTGATGGCTGGGGTGTCGCTTGGTATGGCACTGGACAGGACGGTCCCCATGTTGTCAAAGAACCGGGATCCGCGGACCAGTCGCCGCTTTTCGAATCGACCGCTCGCGAGGTACGTGCCCGCATTGCTCTTGCTCACATCCGCCGCAGCAGTCGCACGCCTCGCCTTTCAGCCAACACGCATCCGTTCGTCGTGGGACGCTGGGTGTTCTGTCACAACGGGTACTGTTCGGGCGAACGCCTGAGGGAGCATCTCCTGCCCAGGTTCAGCAATATGGTGAAGGGGGAAACTGACAGTGAAATCTACTTTGCGTTGCTGTTGCAGTACCTCGAGTCACCGAACGACCCTATCGACACCCTGAGGGGTGCCGTCCACGAAGTGGTATCCGTCGGAGACTTCACCGGCCTCAACTTCCTCCTGTGCGATGGACAATGCATATATGCCTTCCACTACAGCACTCATCCGGAGCGACACAGCATGTATCTCCAGCACCAGAGTGATAGGGAACTCGTCGCCAGTGAACCTCTGGGCTCGGGTTCCTGGGAATGGTTGCCCAACGGGTCGCTGGCCACCCTGACGCCCGCAGGACACCGAATCACCTCTCTGATCTGAAACTGGGCCACACAGACACGTCTGCGAAGGATTGGGCCGTTCTCTGGAAGCCGTTTCGTTGCTTTTTGGGACGGTTTGTCTACCATGTTGCATATGGTCGAGGTCATACCTGGAGGTACCACTCATGGTACTGTGGAAAAGCATTGTGCTCGGAATTGTACAGGGGTTGACCGAGTTCCTGCCTGTCAGCAGCTCGGGACATCTGGTCGTGTTCTCGGGGCTGCTCAAGGCCGACGCGACGCTTGCCTATGACGTGGCGCTGCACTTCGGCAGCCTCATCGCGCTGTGTATCTTCTTCTGGGGTGACATTGTGGGCCTGTTTCAGGGATTTCTGGCGACCTTCCGTCACAGTCGGTCGCATGAGGAAGCGCGGAAGCGCAACACGTTCTGGCTCATCGTTGCTGCCATTATCCCGTCCGGTATCATAGGCGTCGTGTTCGGCAGTCGTATTGAGCAGGCATTCAAGAATGTCTACGTCGTAGCTGCGATGTTTCTCGTCACGGCCGTCCTGCTGTTTCTGCAGCATTTTTCGTCGACGACCAGGACGATTCGTGAGGTCGGCTGGAAGGACGCATTGGCGATCGGCATCGGCCAGGTATTTGCACTTCTGCCGGGTCTTTCGCGCAGTGGCACGACCATGTCCGTCGGTGTGTACAGGGGCTTCAAACAGGAGGATGCCGCCCATTTCAGCTTCCTCATGGCAATCCCGACCATCGCGGGCGCGGCGATCTTCAAGCTCAAAGACTTTCTACAGGCGGGAATGTCCTCAAGTTCCTTTACGGAGGTCGGCATCGGTGTCGTCGTCAGCGGGCTGACCAGCCTCATCGCAATCGGGTTGCTGCTGAGGGTTGCGCGGAGAGGCAAGATGCAATGGTTTGCGCTCTATTGTGTTGCAGCGGCGCTCTTTACGTTTGCAGTGCACTATCTTGAACTTATCTGAGTCTTGCCGCGTGCGCAGGAGTTGGATTGAGGCTGGAGTAACGGACTATGCCAATTGAAAGAGGAGTGTGACCTATGTTCGAAAAAGCGAGTGACAAGAACAACATTGCCGATCTTGCACTGTCGCTGGGGATCCGTAACGAGGAGATCGATTTCTTTGGCAGGTACATGGGCAAGATCGATTACCATATCCTTGAGCGCCTGCAGGACAAGCCGGACGGCAAGTACATCGATGTGACAGCCGTCACGCCGACACCGTTTGGCGAAGGCAAGACCGTCACAACTATTGGGCTGGGCATGGCGCTGAACAGGCTGGGATTCAAGACAGTCAACACACTGCGCGAACCGTCTATGGGCCCGGTCTTCGGAATCAAGGGCGGAGGAACAGGCGGTGGCAAGTCGTCGCTCTTTCCAATGGAACAGATCAACCTGCACTTCACGGGCGACATTCATGCGGTAGAGACGGCAACCAACCTGCTGGCTGCGGTCGTGGACAACCATATCTCCCAGGGAAACGAACTGGACATCGATCCTCAGAGCATCAGCTGGCGCCGGACCATGGATGTGGAAGACCGGTCGATGCGCAAACTCACCATTGAGTTGACAGAGAAGAAAGACGGCGTCAAGACGGAGACTTCGTACGAGACCGGTTTCGACATTGCCGCCGCTTCGCCTATGATGGCTATCATGGGCCTGACAACGGGATTCGAGGACCTGCACCAGCGTCTTTCGGAGATTGTCGTTGCGCATAGCCGCGGTGGAGCGGCAGTGACGGTCAAGGACCTGCGTGCGACGGGGGGCTTGACTGCCGTCCTCAAGGACGCCATCTATCCCAACCTGGTTCAAACGGAAGAGGGCACACCTGCCTTCGTTCACATTGGACCGTTTGCCAACATCGCGTTTGGCAATAACTCAGTACTGTCCGACCGTACGGCGCTGAAGCTTGGTGACTACGTCGTGACAGAGAGCGGGTTCGGTGCCGACATGGGGTTCGAGAAGCTCATGGACATCAAGCTTCGACAGGCCGGCATGAAGGGGCCTGACTGTGTGGTCATTGTTGCCACAGTCCGCGCGCTCAAGATGCACGGGGGTGCGTTTACTGTCAAGCCCGGCAAGAAGCTTGATCCTGCTCTTGTATCGACCGTCAACATGCCTGCGCTCGAGCTGGGTTGCGAGAACCTTCGGGTGCATATCGAGAATGTTCGCTCCTATGGTCTGCCGGTCGTTGTTGCCATCAACCGATTCCCGGACGATTCCGCTGAAGAGGTCGCGATGGTTCAGTCCAGGGCTTTGCAGTTTGGCGCAGTGGCTGCCGTGCCGCACACGTTTTTTTTGGATGGCAGCGAGGGTGGACTGGAACTTGCACGCGCCGTCAAGGAAGTGGCGTCGACATCCCACGTGGGCGCCATCCACTATCCATATGAACTGACCGACACGATCGAGGAGAAGATGCGCAAACTGGTCCGCACGATCTATCGTGCCAGTGACATCGATCTGACGCCTCTGGCGATCGAGCGCATCAAGGAATTCACCGTGGCCGGCTATGACAAGTGGCCAATCTGCATGGCGAAGACGCATCTGTCCATAAGTCATGACCCTGATGTCAAAGGTGCACCGTCTGGATATCTGTTCCCGATTCGCGACATTCGCGCCGCGACCGGTGCGCGTTTCCTGTATCCATTGGGTGGAACGATGCAGACCATGCCGGCACTCTCCAAGGTCCCGGCGATGGTCAATATTGACGTGACAACAGAGGGTGTCATCACAGGACTTCGGTAATTTGTCAAACGCGACCGGCACTGTGAACATTTCGCTTTGTGCCGTCCGTCGTCATTGGATACAATAAAGATAGGAACACAAATCGCACGTGGAGGTGAGCGTTGAAACAAACATTTCTCAATCTAGGTGCAGCTTTTGTAGGTGAATGCATGGCCCGCAACCGGTACACCATGTACAACAAGGTGGCCCGGACCGAAGGGTTCGAGCAGATAGCAGGGATCTTCGCCGAGACCGCTGATCAGGAACGGGAGCATGCCAGCATCCTGTTTCATTTTCTCCAGGACATCAAGAAGAAGAACGGTGGTGAACTGAAGCTCGCAAACGTGGAAGTTCCGCTGGTGCTTGGGACGACGGCCGAGAACCTGCAGGCGGCCATCGACGGTGAACACTATGAGACGACCACGATGTACCCGGGCTTTGCAGACGTCGCCGATCAGGAAGGCTACAAGGCAATCGCGGAGCGCCTGCGTGCCATTGCGGTAGCTGAGGCCCACCATGAGGAACGGTACAGCAAGCTCCTCAAGGAAGTCAAGGCACACTCCGTCTTCAAGAAGAACCACAAGATCATCTGGGTCTGCCGCGAGTGTGGGTATGTCCATGAGGGCACCGAGGCCCCTGTCAAGTGCCCCGCGTGTCAGCATGCGCAGAGCTTCTATCAAGTCAAGTCAGAGGACTACTAGCATCAGAGAACCAGTCATGGGGCCTGCCTTAGCAGACCCCTTCGTGTTTGAAGGCATATGGCAGACCATATCGACAATAGCCTCGTCTCTTCGGCGGGTCAACTTCGAGACAGTCAGGAGCAAAATCACAGATGAGTACCAACAAGAAGAAAACTGGACAGAAACTAAGCAGGACCCAGGAGCTGCAGAAGAAGTATCCGGGCCACAAGCCCATTCCGCCCAGCACGCGGGCGGTAATCATCACGCTGGCAGCGACGGTCATCCTGTCGCTGTTGCTTGTGTTCGTCTTTCTCAAGAAAGCTCCCGCCCCGCAGGCGCTCGGCAACAAGTATGTGACGCTGGAGACGAGCATGGGCACGATCAAACTTGAACTCTACGGGGACAAGGCTCCCAGGACCGTCACGCAGTTCCTCGCGAACGTTACCGCGGGCAAGTACGACGGTCTGGCGTTTCATCGGGTCGTCAAGGGATTCATGATCCAGGGTGGCGACCCCAATGGGGACGGAACGGGAGGCAACAGCATCCCCTTTGAGAAGACGGACGTCAGCCACATCCGGGGCGTCATCTCCATGGCGTCGTCACAGCAGGGAGTCACGCAGTCGGACATGCAATTCTTCATCATGCACGGGGACTACAGGGGCCTTGACGGCACGTTCGCAGCGTTTGGCCACGTCGTCGAAGGGATGGACGTCGTCGACAAGATCGCCGGCGTTCCTGTCGGGCCGAACCCCGGCATGCCCGATGAGATGTCGGCCCCTCTCACCAAAATCACCATCATTCGGGCGACCGAAGTCGCCAACTAGGAGCGTCCCATGGAAGAAAAGAGCAGGTTCGTCCATATGGAAACGTCAAAGGGAACAATGACACTCGAGCTGTACGCTGCACGGTCGCCCAAGACTGTCGAGCGGTTCATGGCAGCCATCAATGACGGAAAGTACGACGGCCTTAAGTTCCATCGCATTATCAAGGATTTCATGGTTCAGGGTGGTGACCCCGACGGTAACGGCACCGGCGGCGGCAGCGTCAAGTTCGAGGGCTCCGACGTCAAGCACGTTCCCGGTGTCATCAGCATGGCGGCACAGCAGGCGCATGTCGACCAGTCCGACATGCAGTTCTTCATCATGACCAGCACGTCTGACCAGCTGGATGGCAATTACACCGCATTTGGACACGTCACTGAAGGCATGGACGTTCTGACGGCCATCGCGGCGACACCTGTCGCCCAGGCGCCGTGGGGCGAACGTTCACGTCCACTTGAGGACGTCCATATTGTCAAGGCGTCCGAGATTCTCGATTAGGATGGTCCCGTGGCTATTCACATTGTAACGGATTCTACAAGCTATCTTCCTACTGGTTTTGCCGAACAGCACGACCTTCCCGTCGTGCCGCTCAAGGTTTCGGTCGACGGCGTGTTCTTCCGCGAGTTTGTGGAGATATCTGCTGATGCCTTCTACGCGAAGCAGAAAGCTGGAGCCAAGTCTGGCACTACGCAGCCCAGCCCCGAGGATTTCATCGCGGTCTACACCAGGTTACTCGCAAACCCGGACGACGAAGTGTTGAGCATCCACCTGTCATCCGGCATGAGTGGAACACTCAATAGCGCGTACATTGCAGCCGAGCAGACCGATCCAAGGCGTGTCCGTCTCTATGATGTGCGGACGTCAGGGCTCGGGCTCGGGTTCATGGTCATGCAGGCCGTCAAGATGGTTTCGGGTGGAGCCGGCATCGACGACATTATCAAGGCCCTGGACGGGATGCAGCCGCGCACACATCTCTACTTCCTTGTTGGCACCATGAAGTATCTCATCGAGGGCGGGCGCATCGGCAAGGCAGCCGGCGTCGCTGCCAGTATCCTGCAGATCAAGCCCATCCTCACGGTCAAGGACGGTATCGTCGACGTGTTCGAACGGCCGCGGACCATGCGGACAGCCCGAGACCGCATGTGGGCACTCATCGACCAGGCAGTCGTACGGGGTATCGAGTACATTGGGTTCCACTATGCAGGAAACAGAGCCGAGGTCGAGGCAATGCAGACTGAGTTCACGAGGCGCACGGGGATTCCGTCCGTCCTCAGCCAGCTGGGTCCTTGCATCGGGTGTCATGTGGGACCCGAGGCCATGGCAGTCGTCATTGTCGACAAAGCAGTTTGATAGAGGAAGCCAACATGAACGCGGCGGTGAGTTCAGATAACATTGGCAGGAAGAGGAGTCAGGCGTGGGCATCCATATTGTAACAGATTCCACAAGCTACCTTCCCAGTGGTTTTGCCGAAGAGCACGATCTTTCGGTCGTGCCTGTCAAGGTTTCGGTCGACGAAGTGTTCTTTCGGGAGTTTGTGGAGATATCAGCTGATGTCTTCTACGCGAAGCAGAAGGCTGGAGCAAAGTACAGCACGACGCAGCCAGGCCCTGAGGATTTCATCGCAGTCTATGCCAGATTGCTCGCAAACCCGGACGACCAGGTGATGAGTATTCATCTGTCATCCCACGTGAGTGGAACACTGAACAGCGCTTACATTGCAGCTCAGCAGACCGTTCCCCGGCGTGTCCATCTCTACGATTCGCGGACGTCAGGTCTCGGACTTGGGTTCATGGTCATGCGGGCCGTCGAGCTTGTTGCGGGCGGAGCCGGCATCGACGACATCATCAAGGTGCTGGACGGGATGCAGCCACGCACGCATATTTATTTTCTCGTTGGCACAATGAAGTATCTCATCAAGAGCGGGCGCATTGGCAGGGCGGCGGGCGTCGCTGCCAGTATCCTGCAGATCAAGCCCATCCTCACGGTCAAGGACGGTATCATCGATGTGTTTGAGCGGCCGCGCACAATGCGGGCCGCACTGGACCGCATCTGGGCGCTCATCGACCAGGCGGTCGTACGGGGCATCGAGCACATTGGGTTCCATTATGTGAGCAACAGAGCCGAGGTCGAGGCAATGCAGACCGAGTTCACGAGGCGCACAAGCATTCCGTCCATCCTCAGCCAACTGGGGCCGGGCGTCGGGTGTCATATGGGACCCGAGACCGTCGCAGTTGTCATCGTCGACAAAGCAGTCTGATGGAGCAGGTCAGCGTGGTCGCGGCAGCGAACTCGGACAAGGCCTGTCATCCAGGCGCCGTGGGACCAACGTTCACGTCTGTCGAGGACGTGCGCATCGTCAAAGCGTCCGAGATTCTCGACTAGGAGGAATCTATGGCTATTCACATTGTAACGGACTCCACGAGCTGCCTTCCCACTGGTTTCGCTGAACAGCATGACCTTGCCGTCGTACCGCTCAAGGTATCGGTCGACGGAGTGTTCTTCCGCGAATTCGTGGAGATATCTCCTGATGTTTTTTACGCGAAGCAGAAAGCCGGAGCCAAGTCCGGCACTACGCAGCCCAGCCCCGAGGATTTCATCGAGGTCTATACTAGGTTGCTTGCAAACCCGGACGACGAAGTGCTGAGCATCCATCTGTCATCTGCCACGAGTGGAACACTGAACAGTGCCCACATTGCAGCCGAGCAGACCGATCCCAGGCGCGTCCATCTCTATGACGTGCGGACGACAGGTCTCGGACTTGGGTTCATGGTCATGCGGGCCGTCGAGCTTGTTGCGGGCGGAGCCGGCATCAACGACATCATCAAGGTGCTGGACGGGATGCAGCCACGCACGCATATTTATTTTCTCGTTGGCACAATGAAGTATATCGTGGAGGGCGGGCGCGTCGGCAAGGCGGCTGGAGTTGCGGGCAGCATCCTGCAGATCAAGCCCATCCTCACGTTCAAGGACGGTATCGTCGACGTGTTCGAGCGGCCGCGAACCATGCGTGTCGCGAAGGAGCGCATCAGGACACTTATCGACCAGGCGGTCGTTCGGGGTATCGAGTACATTGGGTTCCACTTTGCGGGCAACAGAGCCGAGGTCGAGGCGATGCAGACTGAATTCACGAGGCGCACAAGCATTCCGTCCGTCCTCAGCCAGTTGGGCCCTGTCCTCGGGTGTCTTACGGGCCCCGAGACCATGGCGGTCGTCATAGTCGACAAAGCAGTCTGAACAAGAAGGCCAACCTGGGCGCAGCGACGAACTCGGACAAGACGGGCCAGGAAAGGAGCCAAGTGTGAGCATCCATATCGTAACGGATTCAACCAGCTACTTGCCGGTGGGCTATACAGATCAGCACGGGGTGGACGTTGTTCCCCTCCGGATCACGATCGATGGAGTACTGTACCGGGAATTTGTGGACATTGCTTCAGATGAATTCTATGTGAAACAAGGATCCGGCGCGAAGGCAGTAACGTCACAGCCAGGACCGGAGGAGTTTGTCGTGCTCTACAAGAGGTTGCTGGAGAACCCGGAGGATGAGGTCCTCAGCGTCCACCTCTCCAGCCTCATGAGCGGGACGCTGAACAGCGCACATGCGGCAGCCGCGATGCTGGAGTCGGAGCGGGTGACCCTGTATGACACGAGAACGGCGGGCCTGGGCCTTGGATTCATGGTCATGGAAGCCGTTCGTCTGGCTGAGACGGGAGCGACCATCCCCGACATCCTGACTGCGCTGGATGCGATGCAGGCTCGCATCCATATCTACTTCCTGGTGGGTACGCTGGAATACCTGGTGGCGGGGGCTCGTATCGGCAAGGCGGCTGGACTTGCGGGCAGCATCTTGCAGATCAAGCCGATCCTGACCATCAAGGATGGCATGATCGATGTGTATGACAGGCCCCGCACCATGCGGGTCGCGAGGGAACGCATCTGGGCGCTTATCGATAAGGCGGTAGAGCACGGGGTCGAGTACGTGGGGTTCCACTACGCGGGCAATCGTGCCGAAGTCGAAGCTCTTCAACAAGAGTTTGAAAGCCGGACAGGAATCTCATCGATCCTGAGCCAGCTGGGTCCTGTCGTCGGCGGCAATACGGGACCCGAGACGCTGGGCGTTGTGATCGTCGACAAAGCAGTGTAACTCGAGACTGGGATAGGGAGACACCTCCCCTCACGACCATGCGATCAGGCCCGCTGTCTCCGCCGGCGGGAGGAATGCGCAAGCGGAGAAGGAGCCAACAGTGGCCATCCACATCGTAACAGACAGCACGGCGTGCTTGATGAAAGGGTATGCCGAAGAGCACGGTGTCACCGTCGTTCCGCTCAAGGTTTCGCTCGACGGCGAGTATTTCCGCGACGGCATCGACATTGCGAATGATGAGTTCTACCGGCGCCTTGTTGCGGGAGCAAAGGCTGGCAGTACACAGCCGTCGCCCGAGGAATTTGCGTCCGCATATCGAGGAATCCTTGACAAGGATCCCGAGGGAGACATCATCTCGATCCACATCAGTTCACGGATGTCGGGTACACTCAATTCAGCTCTGACGGGACGCAACCAGCTGGACACGGCTCACGTCCGATTTGTGGATACCTGGAACGCGGCACTTGGCGTTGGCTTTCCTGTCATGCGAGCGGTGGAACTTACCGAAGCAGGAGCGCAGCTGGCACAGGTCGTCGCTGAGGTGGAAGAGCTGTGTCTGCGAACCCACACCTACTTCGTGCTCGACTCCCTCAAGTACCTCGAGAGAGGCGGACGCATCGGAAAGGCCGCTGCCATCGCCGCCAGCGTCCTGAAGATCAAACCTGTCCTCACCTACATCGAGGGGGTCACGGATGTCATGGACCGTCCGCGCACCAAGAAGGTTGCACTGGAACGCCTGTGGGCAATCATCGACAAACACATGCAGAAGGGGACCGAGTACGTCGGGTTCCACTACGGTGCCAACCGGGTCGAGGTGGAGGAATTCCAGCGTGAGTTCACCTCCACGTACAAGGTGACAAGTATGCTGACCCAGCTGGGTCCTGTCGTCGGAACCTACTCCGGGCCGGACATGATCGGAGTCGTTATCACGGAGAAGAAGTCACAATAGCTGACCACCGACGGGAGAAACCATGATCTACGCCATCGCCTCGCTGTGCGACTGGTTTGGCGCCAAGCGGGTTGCCATGCGATTGTTTGCTGCTGCTCCACGTTCAGACTATGCCGCATGGTGGGGGGCCGTCGGTCTCATGGAGACCGGTAGGGACGAGGAGGCACTCGGCCTCCTTCTCATGGAGACCGGTAGGGACGAGGAGGCACTCGGCCTCCTGACATGCGTGCGTGCCGTTCACCCTGAATGGAAGCGGACAAAGCGCCTTCTGGCAACGCTGTATCTTCGTAGTGACCCTGAGAAAGCCGTTCAGCTCTACAGCCCTCCGATCGGCATCTGGGAAGAAATCGTCCTGGGTGACCTGCTGTACTTCTTTCTGCGTCGCGAGGATGAGGGAGAAGGGTGGTGGCGCCAGGCGTACGCGAGGGTGGACTGGAATACTACGCGTGACCTGGACAATCCGGCGCGCCTCCTGCTGAAGAGGCTGTGTCGTGTCACGGGCGACCCGGTGTTGCTCGAACGGTTCGTGGAGCTGGATACCGACAACGTTCGCCAGAAAGATATTGCAGGTTACGCGGATATCCTGGCATCGCGGGGCGAGCTGGACAAGGCGAAGGAGATGCTTGACCGCGGCTTCTATATCTATCGCGGGGACCCGGAGTTGACGGCGTGCTGGGAAAGGCTCGGATTTGGCCAGCTTCCTCCGTACAGGGTGAAGACCTCGGGGACGGCGGCCGTCCGACACAATGTGTACACCGGCCTGCTCACCGAGGCGAGCGACCTTGTTTCGATCGTGGACAAGGTCTACCAGGAGTACCCGACTGGCGTCGTGACGATTGCCAGCAGCGTGATGACCATGTGCGAGGGGACAGTGATGTGGATAGCCACGTTCAAGCCGTCCCGCTTGGCTCGTTTCCTCGGCCCGTACACAGGACATGGCAGTGGGAAGTTCGTTCACTGGTACAGCTATCCAATGGAGGCAGCCTGGAAGGTGCAGGTATACATCGAGCTGGCAGGCACCTTCCGTGTCCTTCTCGGGGCGGTCGCTACGGTACTGGGAAAGCTGCTGCGTGGCAAGGGATGGTTCTATGCCGTTGTCGGTCCCGTGGCCAAGGCTGTTGACAGCGACAAGGTGATGCCTTATGATGCCTGCCTTGTCCCCGGGCCGCTCGACGTTGAGAGGAGTATTGCTGGGTTGGCACGCAAGGGAGCTCGCATCAGCGTGGTCGACGTCAACGACGTCTTCGGCGCAGAGATCGTCGCGTCGACCGAGGGCATCGACGAGGACTGGCTCAGGCGGTCGCTCGAGGACAACCCTGCGGGCAACGACGACTCGATGACGCCGATCGTCGTCGTGATGCCGGAGTAGCGAGCAGCGAACATACGCAAGCGAAAAGGCGGGAGCATCACTGCACCCGCCTTGTACATTTCCTGTATGTTGAGGTCAGTTGACGGCCGGCGTGCCGGGTAAGACACCTGCGTAGACGACGAGCTGGGTTGCTTCTGTCGTTGTGCCGTCGGACGTGACCGGCGTTACGACGAGGATCACGAGTGAGTCCTTGGTATACCCCTCACTGACCGTCGTGTCGCCGAAGCTGTTGTTCTCAGTGTCGCCTGCGAAGCCTTGCTGGCGCAGCCAGGCGTCGATGTTCACAGCTTCGTCCGAAGTCGCCGATTTGGCGATCATGGCGACGCCCGAAAGGGTCAGCCTCGTTGGATTGCCCTCGCTCGATGCTACATACCAGTCGAAGCTGCGCGGCACCGCCATCGAGAACTTGAGACTGCTGTTCGCTTTCAGGTCGCTCAAGAGGTGCCGCGCCGGGGTGATGTCAGCTACAGGAACCGGCGTTCCCTGAGGCTGGCCTCCATGGCCGAGCATATACCATGCAACACCGGTCGCGACGATCAGCACAGCCAGCAGAACGA
Organism: Caldisericota bacterium; assembly: GCA_026390285.1. Lineage (GTDB taxonomy): Bacteria > Caldisericota > Caldisericia > Cryosericales > Cryosericaceae > Cryosericum. The sequence continues at coordinate 5,514 of JAPLGH010000192.1, read as the reverse complement.
CCAGCACCTTGATTGCAATTTTCATACAGCAAACCCCCAGACTCTTGTCAAATGGATGGTCCATTGTACCACGTCCGCTGCCGCTTCAACCCTGGAAAAGCGATGACGCTCCGATGATATTGACGTTGCTCAAGTCGCTGGAGTTCCAAAGAGGCATGTTGACGTTTTGTCCAGCTGGCCTAGCATGATTGGTACAGGTCTGTCGAAGGTGGAGGTGCGGCGCATGCAGGTCGAAATGGCGTGGCGCGATGAACGGGTCAACGTGTTCGCTCTGAGTGGCGTTAGCATGGGCATACGCCTCGAGCCGCAGTTGTTCGTTTGCAAGAAGCGACCCATCGGGCACCGTGGTCCGTTCGTCCTCGACCCGCGCAAGGGTCGTTCCCGGTTTCAGTTGTCGCAGCTGGGCGCCATGGCTCAGGACAACGCCAATCAGGCTGAGTACCCCCTGTCGTACGTGGCAGAAGTGGACAGCTACCTGCATGTTCCCGTCGACTACGCGGTGTTCGCAGCATTGTGCGCTGAGGGCTGGTTCTCACTGTGGAACCCCTCGGCGCCACTGGCCTACTTCGAAGATTTGCAGGACGGGTACCTCGCGATCATGCGAGTCTCACGGCTGGACGCGGAAATTCCCGAGCAGGTGCTCGAGCACGGCCGGTCCGGGGCCAACTTCATCTACTACCTCGACCCACCCATCACAGTGCAGAAGCTGCACCCGGTCCTCCGCCCCGATGTGTATGAGCACCGCAAGGACGATCTGATGGCTTTCCTCTCAGACCACAACTGGCTCCTCGGCGAGGAGGGTCCCACTGCGTCACGAGAACTGGAGACCGAAAGCCTGTTCGACGCCTCGGAGGAGCCCGAGAGATCTGCTCGAAGAAGATAGGAGAAGACCAACATGAAGCAGCACGAAGCCGTTATCGAGGCGATGAAGCGCGAGGGTGGATATGCGACACTCGGGCGACTCTATCAGGTTGTACCAACTATCACAGAGTGCGCATGGGGGACAAAGACGCCCTTCGCATCGATTCGCAGGATCGTGCAGGACCCGCGTTTCTTCTTCAGAATTCGTCCGGGCCTTTGGGCACTGAACGACTCTCGAGATCGCTTGCCTGAAAGCGTCTTGCCATCCGGGAAGACCCATGTTGCCAAAGTAAGCGAGAACACTCATGCATACTACCAGGGGCTAATTGCCGAAGTCGATGCTATGCGCCACATGGGGACTTTTGTGCCCTTGCAGGACAAGAATAGGCCCTTCATGCAAGGAACCTTGGCATCGGTCACAACTGTCCCGGCGATGTACAAATTCACGTATGACGAGACGCTGAGAAAGGCTCAGACTGTGGACGTTGTGTGGTTCAACGAAAGGAAGATGCCCGACGCCTTTTTTGAGGTCGAGAACTCGACGGACATGCTGAATGCACTGTCAAAGTTCGTGCAGTTGCAGGACTTCGCTGCTCGCTTTTTCATCGTAGCTGACGCCTTGCGGCGGCGTGAATTCACGGACAAGATCGCTTTGACGGCATTCAGCGACGTGTGCAGGCGAGTTCTGTTTGAAAGCTATGAATATGTTGCAGGTCTGCATGCGAAGCTGACAGAGCTGGCCCTGCTCGAACAAGGCGAAGGCCAAACGCTGTAATACGCTTGTTGGTTTCTCCGCCTACTGACCTTCGGCTACGAGTGTATTAGGACGTCTATCGCAAGCTGCCGTGCCCGCCGTAGTAGGCCGCGGGGCACGCCAACTACTTGACCGTGATCGTGATGGTTCTGGTCTGAGCAGGCGGAACGCTTTCCCAGGGACGGGCGTAGACCAGCGTGATGATGGTCGTTCCTTTGCCGACAGCCTTGAACGTGAAGGTATCCGTCCCGCCGCCTCCGACAACCTGAGGATTGGCGGCTGTTGCCATATATGCGTTGTCGATGTATGCAACCACATTCGTATCTTTGATGGTCTGGCTCCAGTTGTACCCGGTCGTGGCATTGGCGTCAAGCGCGACCATGAACGTGTTCCCGAGGGTCGTTTCGAACGTGTTCCCGGTGACCTTGTCTCCTCCGGAGGCTCGAGTCAGCACAAGGGTGACGACTACGGCTGCAACCGTCACCACAATCACGACGACAGCCAGCATTCTTCTCTTCATGTTCGCATCTCCTTGAACCCGTCGGTTTCTCCGACCGTCATCCCTAGGACGCACGGAGGGCCGGCACGGTTCCCGGGAATCGCCTCGCCGAATGCGGAATGTTGTCCTGCGTCTCGTATCCTGATACAATCAAAGTGGAGGTGTTCCGTGGCGACAGACGAACTTCATGGCAAGTCAGCACAGCTGGTCGACCTCATTGCGGTCCAGCCGGGAGCAATTGTCAGCAAGACGCTGGTTGAGCGGCCGACGGGGACCATTACGCTGTTCGCGTTTGACAGAGGCCAGAAGCTGAGTGAACACACTGCTCCATTCGATGCACTGGTGATGGCACTGCAGGGGAGCGTCGACATCATCCTGGGCGGCGTGCATCATCCCCTGACAGCGGGCGACGCCATCGTCATGCCAGCCGGCGTCGTCCATGCGGTCGACGCTCTGGAACCATGCATCTGGCTGCTGACGATGATCCGGTCCTGACACCTGGAGGGAGACGAAAATCCGTTTTCACGATATCACGCTCCCCGCACGTGGATTCAACCTGAAAGTGCCTACAAACTGACGATTTGACCGGCCAGTCGATGGCTGAGACCTGTTCGTTCGAGAGCAATGGTGTAGAATGTCTACGTGACAAAAGCGGCCGCAAGGCCAGTATCGATGGAGGTGTGTGCATGGACGAAAACGTCGCCAGGTTCCTGGAGGAACGGCTCGGCGGAGAGCAGTACGCGAAGCTCAGCAAGATCTCAAATGGAAAGTTGTACGATTTCATTGCGCGCTTCATCAAGTTGCTCGATCCAGCGAGGGTCTTCGTCTGTGATGACTCGACCCAGGATCTGTCCTACATCAGCGACAAGGCGATCCACGATGGTGAGGAACAGCGCCTGGCTATGAATGGCCATACGCTTCACTTCGATTCACCCCTCGACCAGGGCCGTGACAAGGAACACACGAATATCCTGGTGGACCCGGGTGAAGAGATGGGCCCCGAGATCTCCACCCGTGACCGCACCGAGGGTCTCAAGGACATAGGCGAGGTCATGAACGGTATCATGCGCGGACGTCAGCTGCTGATCGTCTTCGCTACGCTGGGTCCAAACGGTTCCGAGTTTGCGATCCCCGCTGTCCAGCTGACGGACAGCCCCTACGTCGCGCATTCGGAGAAGCTGCTGTATCGGCCTGGGTATGAAGAGTTCATTCGTCAGGGTAAACAAGCGCGCTTCTTCAAGTTCGTGCATTCCGAGGGCGAGCTGACCGAGAGCAAGACGACAAAGAACATCGATAAGCGCCGTATCTACATCGACCTCAAGGACGATATCGTCTACAGTGCCAACACGCAGTATGCCGGCAACACGCTGGGCATGAAGAAAATGGCCATGCGCCTCGCCATTCACCGCGGGTCGCAGGAGGGCTGGCTTTGTGAGCACATGCTGGTCATGGGCATCCACGGCCCTCAAGGTCGCGTCACGTACTTCACAGGCGCGTTCCCCTCGATGTGTGGCAAGACCTCAACCGCCATGCTTGACGGCGAGAGCATCGTCGGCGACGATATCGCCTATCTCCGCAAGATCGATGGCGTCGTGCGCGCAGTCAACTGTGAGCATGGCATGTTTGGCATCATTCTGGGTGTCAACAGCAAGGACGACCCGATCCAGTGGAAGGCACTGCATGCGCCCGGTCATCAGGTCATCTTCAGCAACGTCCTCAGGACGGATGATGGTGGCGTCTACTGGGAAGGCAAGGATGCGGCGACCCCCGCGCATGGCGTCAACTTCAACGGCGAGTGGACGCCGGGCAAGGTCGACAAGGGTGGCAAGCCGGTGCCTGCCTCTCATCCGAATGCTCGTTTTACGCTTGGTCTCGAGATGCTTGAGAACCTGGACAAGAACGCTGACAATCCTGACGGCGTTGAGGTCGGCGCATATGTCTACGGTGGTCGCGATTCAGACACGTGGGTTCCAGTACAGGAATCAATCGACTGGGCTCATGGCATCGTCGGCTTTGGGGCATCCATCGAGTCCGAAACGACGGCTGCAACCATTGGCAAGGCCGGCGTGCGTCAGCACAACCCGATGTCCAACCTGGACTTCCTGTCAATCCCGCTGGGAAAGTACCTGCAAGTCAATGTCGATTTTGCCAGGGGAGCCAAACGGCTGCCCAAGATCTTTGGTGTCAACTACTTCCTGAAGAGCCGCGACGGGAAGTTTCTGAATGGCAAGAATGACAAAAAGGTCTGGTACAAGTGGATGGAACTGCGGTGCAACGGTGACGTCAAGGCCATCAAGACCGCGACGGGCTGGATTCCTGAGTACAAGGACCTTGTCCCCCTGTTTGGGGACGTCATCGGCCGCGAGTACACGCAGGAGGAGTACGAGGCTGAGTTCACACTCCGCATCCCCGAGAACCTGAGCAAGATCGACCGTGTCATTGAAAGCTGGAAGAACAGCACGCAGGATACGCCCGAGGTCCTGTTCACCGAGCTCGAGGCACAGCGCGTGCGTCTGCTGGAAGCGCAGAAGACCTTCGGTGACGAGGTCAAGCCCTCACAGTGGGGCATCGTAGGCTAGCCCTGTAACATTGGGGACAGGCCGTATTGATGTTGTAGCGCCCCTCCGTGTGGAGGGGCGCTCTCATCATTTCCGGCCGATCCCTGCCCACCAGAAACAGCCTGTCCCGTCAGCGTCATCGGTGTTGACCCCAGGGTGTGCCGGTGCTAGATTGACTGGAAGCGCACTGGTGGGAGGTCTGCATGGAATCGTCCTATACGGCACCATTTGCACAGGCGTACAATCAGCGATGGACTGGGTTTGTGACACTGGTCGGGCCGAGGCTGCGGACCTTGTACGAGCAGGTCTGTCCCCATGGCGAGCACTCCGTACTCGACGTCTGCTGTGGTACCGGGCAGCTGGTATTGCAGTTCCTGCGGGCGGGGTATGTCGTGACGGGTCTGGACAATTCGGAACCCATGCTCGCCCATGCGCGTATCAATTGCGCTTCGTTCGTTTCCTCTGGCGAGGTCTCACTTGTCCAGGGTGACGCGGCTGATTTTTCACTGTCGTCGCGGTTTGGGCTTGCCCTCTCGACGTTCGATGCCCTCAACCATCTGTCCGACGTCAACGCCTTGCTCTCGTGCTTCGCGTGTGTCCACCAGTGTCTACTGCCAGGAGGCCTGTTTGCATTTGACCTGAATACAGTGCTGGGACTGCGGCGCTGGAACAATGTGACCGTTGAAGACGCCCTGGACGCGATGGTCATCAATCGCGGCATGTACGACGAGGACAGGCGCCAAGGACGCATCAAGATCTCCGGATTCGTCCGGCAGGAATCGGGGGACTGGCTTCGCTTTGACGAGACATTTGTGGAAAACGCGTGGCCGGTGCGAGAGGTG
>JAPLGH010000106.1 GCA_026390285.1 Caldisericota bacterium | reverse complement strand
TGTCTTTTCGTCAACGAGGAGATTCCTGCGGAACGGATGGGTACGGGAGCCTCTCACCTCGATCCGTCTGATCCTCCTTCCCTACAGGAAAAAGCAATCAATTCATTACCCGGCTCCTCGATAGGCCCTAGCGGGAATGACGGATTGGACGGTCAAAATAACGTGTCTGTGGGACAGTGGTGTCGGCTGCAGTTGGTGGCAGCAGTCAGCAGCTCACTCAGTATCTTGTGGAGGAAGGAGTCCAAGGGTAACCATGTAGTCTGTGGCAGCCTGCCAGCATTGCTCGAAGGGTGGCACGTCACGCATGAGCTTCTTGAGGGATGCCAGCCATGCGGCGGAGAAATCGGGCTTGCGACCAAGAAGGCGATCCCATGAGGGCGTGACATTCTTGAAAGCCATCTTCTGGTCTGCCAGCCTGCGCACGGTCGCGCTGTTGACGTGTGAGGCCAAAGCGGCCAGGTCATAGAGATCGCGTGGCCGTACGCGCTGGAAGAGCGACCGGGTCTTCTCCGCGATGATTTCTTCAAGCGAATATGCTGGGAGCAGAACTCCGGAGTCGAGAGGTGCCCCGACCGAGTCAAGAACGTGTTCGAAATGAGTTATGTCAAACCTGATGCGCTGGGTCAATGCCGAACTCAATCTCGATGAAACAATCAGGTGTGCATCGAGTGCTTCTTCACCGGTCACATTGCGAGTCTCGCTCACAGTAAGGCTTCGCGTGGGTTGGCCAGTCGCCTGTTCCATTGTGGCCGCCACGTCTGCAAGCCAGTGTCGCAACGCCGCCATGTTCCATGACCCCTCAAAAGTGAAATCGAGGTCTTCCGAGTATCGATAGCCGGGGATGAAGAGCTTGCGAATAGCAGTGCCGCCCTTGAAGTACAGGGTTCCTGCGCCATATGGTGCGCGTGCTATCGTATCCAGCATGACGTCGAGAAGCAGGTCTTTCTCTATCGTGGTAGCGGGCACTCCTTCATGACGAGCGGTTCGCTGGATTTCGTCTCTACTCTGCATTGATGATGTCCTCCGTGGCGACATTGATGTACAGACGCATGGCGCGCGACAGGATCTTGTGTGGGGCAGTCGGATCGAACCATGCATATCCCGCGGTCGAAGCGACGGAGATGCGTGCAGTCAGCCAGGATGGATGCCAGTCGAGCAGCTGGGCAAGGACAAGCAGCCGGCGACGCACAACGTCACTGTCGTAGCGGAGGGCTGCATGCGCCATGGCGGCTGGCGATAAGACACGTCCGCCTGTCTTGATTGCCTTGGCGACCTCGATGATGCCGCCACACAGATCGAGACGGTCGAGGCAGTCGAGAATGGTCTTCTCGGGAGCCGTCACCGCAATCGTACCGTCTTCGGCAGCGAGAGACGTGATGCCCCAGAAGCGCGACGGCCGCACGCGGACAATGCGTACTGGAAGACCCCTGATGGAAGTGAGTGTTGTTTTTCCTGGCGTTGGCGTCTGGATGGTCACGGTGGAGGGAAGCTGCTCGGTGAGGTGGTGGTAGCCGAGGGCCGTCCAATAGGCCAGCGCGGACGGTTGAGCTACGTGCAGCGCCTCCACGAGATCGAGAGGGTAGGAACGGCCCATGACATGCAACGAGTAGACGCCGCGTTGTAGGCGGGTTGCCCAGCCACGCTGAACCCACCGGCGGGTTTCCACCCAGACGCGTGAGTCCTCCCACTGGCTAATTCGCCGTACATCGTCCACGCTGAACATGGACGGCAGTTGTGCCAGCACCTCGCGTGTCGTCATGTTCTTCCTCACGTATGCGTCTGACATGCCGATACTATACATAAATGTATAGTTATGGCAAGTGAAATGCAGAAATCGACATGTGGTCAGCTGGTACATAGAGACTCAGTGGAAAGGAAGGACTGGATCCCCGCCTGCACGCATACGATTCGTTGACGTGTAACACTCTTGGAACCGTCCCGAGAGTGTTACAGTACGTCGGTCAGCCGAGGGCGTCGTCCAGGAGCTGCATGAGGGTGTCGCGGCGTGCCAGGAAGGTCCCCTCGGGGACAAAGTGTACAGCGGTTGTGCCGACGGTACGCTGTGCGACGAAGTCGCGCGTCACGACGACTGCGTGACGAGGATGGGTGTCTGCGACCAGCCGCGCGAGGCCGCCCGGGGGGCTGGGCTCGCTGAAATGAGTGTCCTTGACCTCGATGGGCAGGATGCGGTCACCGCGCGTCACAACGAAGTCGACCTCCTCCGCGGTCCCCTTGGTACGCCAGTAATGCAGTTCGTCTGTCACAGGCAGGACCTTGAGGAGCTCCTGGAACACGACCTGCTCCACGACATGACCTCGGTCGGTTCGGCTGTCGAGGGCGGCAAGACTGGGCACCGCGCTGTTCCTTATGCCACAGTCCACGAAGTACGCCTTGGGCGTCTTGTGCAGACCGGTCAGCTTGTTGCTCGAGAACGGCATGGCCAGCTCGCACACATACGTCCCCTGCAGCATAGCGACGTAGTGACGAACGGTCTCAGACGACGACTGAACCTCGTTGGCCAGTCCCTCCCAGGTCATCTGACTCCCGACCTGCAGTGCAAGTGTCCTGACGAGCCGGTTGTACACATCGGGACGACCGACGCGCAGGAACTGGGACACGTCGCGGGTGACGTACGTGTCGTAGATCTGGCGCAGTTGTTCGGTGCGCTCGGCTGCAGATGGAGCTGTGACGATGGCAGGGTAGCCACCCCAGATGGCAAAGTCGACAAACAGGGGCACAAGTGCATCGCCGTACAGTCGGTGAAATGCAGCAAAATCGCTGTCACTTCTGCTGGCTGCCGGGATGTTCTGTCGGACGATGTCGCTGAACGACAGTGGATACAGAATGAGCTCGCGTGATCGGCCAACCAGGTGCTCGCGCGTGGTGCTGCGGATCTCCAGCGACGATGAGCCGGACACGATGAGCTTGATGCCGGAGTCTAGATCGTACAGGACCTTCAGGGCCAGACCGGGGTTCGGCAGGCGCTGGACTTCGTCGATGAGGATGTAGGCGCGCGGGCCACTCTTGGTATCATGCAGGAATCGCAGGAGGTCTCCCGGGTTGTTGATGAGCTCGGCTGCTCCAGGGTCGTCCACACTGAAGTAGAAGATGTCGGCGGGGGGCACGCCATTTGCAAGCAGCCGCTGGACGAGCATGGACAGCAGTGTCGTCTTGCCAGCCTGCCGCGCCCCGGTGACGACGACAACGTACGGGTTGTCCATCCAGCCGGCAAGCGTTTCCAACTCACGGCGTGGAAGCCATGAACGCTCGAATGGACGACCGGTACGCCACGGATTGCGCATGTTGAAGATCTCAATGTTCATCGCCGATACCTCCTCTGCCTGGTGCAAGCATAGCATGGGTCAACCAAATGACAAGGGACCTCGTCATTTGGGCCGACCAAATGACGAACGATCTCGTCATTTGGTCGGATGAACGCTGATGGGCACTTTGGAAGCGCGTGTCGGCGTTCGTCGATATGAGGTCAGCTGGCAAAGAGGTTCTCTCTGGCAAGGCGAGAACCTACACCAAGTACGAACTACGTAGGTCCCTTGTATTGCCGAACATTCTGGGCCTTCCACAAGAGGGCCGGGCAGATTCTGATTCGGTCTGCGAGGGCATCATCTGATGTGAGGAGGGCAGGCTCAATGACACCATGGTCGTTGATGTGATCCAGGAACTGAATTTCGGTCGGTGTCAGGGGAAGGACGCGCTCCAGCAGTGGAAGAGCTCGTTGCCTGAGTGTCGTCACATCCGTCATCGTCGTGTCCTCCGCGGCACTACGACGTAGCAGTGGCAGGAGGTAATTGCGCGCATCAAGGGTATCCCCTGGCAGATTCGCAAGGCCGACCGTCCTCCAGTCGCGTCTGCTGGCTGCTCCATAAACGACAAATGCCGTGCGCAGCTTGCCGGTATCCAGACCCGCCTTCTCAGCGAGCTGGGCAGCATCAAACAGGTCTCGCGCCGTTGTTCGATCCAGCAAGGCAACCAGCTTGCCCGCTACTGCTTCGTGTACGTCAACTACCGGGATACCGCTGGCCATGGTTTCTCCCACTGATATTGAATTCATGACACATACAGGCCAGAGAAGGGAACGAAACAGAAAGTTCACGTCGACCTCCAGGTTGCTGGCAGAGCCCAATGCCGAGAGGTAGCGCAGGGCCAGCTTGCCGCCGGCATACTCCGTCGGGCGGCGCTGGACAGAGAGTCCTTCGCGCGCGCACGTTGCCTCGAGTGCCTGCAGAAACGGCTTCCTCTCGCGTGCAAGGTCCCCGCGTGAGGTAGTGCCGATGTAGTTGAGGTCAATGTCCACCGATAGCCGGGGCAGGTCCAGGAAGAAGAGGTTCAGTGCAGTACCTCCCTTCAGCGCGATTTTGTCGCCCACGAGGGGACTGGACGACAGAGCGTTCAGGAGGGAGACGAGACGAAGCACTTTCTCCAGCACTTCGGGGCGAAAGCCGGTCGATGCAGCTTGAGCCAACAACCGTTCGCGTGACAGGTTCATACAGGTTCCTCCCACGAACGATGGAGTACGTCCTTGGGTACGATGAGATTCCAGCCGGGTACACTGGTTCCACCGACATGACGATCCATGTAGACCACGCTTCCAGACTGCAAGGCATGCAGAGAGGCTAGTTGGCCTGCAGTGACCTGGTACCTGCGGCGATGCTGTTCCAGGAAGAACCCGGCTTTGGATACCGCTATTGCATTGCCCAGCAGCTTCGCGTAGGAGATGATTTGATCAACGTTGTACACAGGAACGGACTCCAGAGATCTCCAGATTTCCTCCCAGCTGCCTCCCAGGCGCGGGCGCTCCAGGACGTCGACTAGTGTCCGTTCAGGCGAGGTGACCTGCACATCGAGACCCTGACGGTCCACCATGTCCACAAGGAAGGTATCGGCGTTCTGTAGCATGAGTGCACCTGACGGCTGCGTCGTGACGACGTCGATGCCACGGAACTGGAAAGGACGCATGTGATGTCGGGTCGTGATGACGACGCGTTGCTGGGTCGTATAGGCATAGCCGAGCAGTTCAAGTGCAGAGTGATGAGAGATGACCGCGTCGTCTGTCAGCCGTGAGCTCAGGAGAAACATATCGACCGGCCAGTGAGCAGGGTCAGTGCCAGGCTGTACCACGGCGTAGAGGCCGGGCCGCAGGAGGAGGAGTCGGCCACTCCGAAGATGGTGTTGCAGGAGGGTGGTCACAGCATCGGGCGAAGCCATATCGCCGGCGTCCAGAAGGGCTGTGAACTCCTTTCTGGTGAACACAGGATGCACCGCAAAGAACTCCGCAGTCTTCATGCCAGACCTCCCTTGAGTGTAGCCATACCCTCCAGCAGGTTCTCGTGGCAGTATCGACAACTTGCAGATACTCTTCAGAAACGTATATATTGTATACGTCTATGCACAGAAATTGCAAGTGGTATGGGTCAGCTGGTGTAACAGGGGACAGACGTAGTTGTAACAGGGGACAGACGTAGTTGTTGTAACATGCCGACGCCCGATGGAAGAAAGGCTGGATTCCGGCATACACGGGAATGACGGAGGCGCTATACTGTAGGCGACATCTCTGCAGTGGAGGCGACAATGGAACAGCATGGTCTGGTGATGGTGTACACGGGCAACGGCAAAGGGAAGACGACCGCGGCCCTGGGTCTCGGCCTCAGAGCCATCGGGGCCGGACAGCGCGTCCTGCTCGTCCAGTTCATGAAGGGCGACCCAAGCTACTCGGAGCTGAAGGCTCTCGCCCTTCTGCCGGGGTTCGAAGTTGTCCAGACGGGTCTGCACCACTGGGTCACCAAGGAACAGGTCAGCCTGCTGGACAAAACAGAGGCACAGCGAGGCATGAACATCGCCCGCAACGCCTTCGTGGAAGAACGACATGAGCTGGTGATCCTGGACGAGCTCAACTGCGCTATCGACTATGGCCTCATTCCTGAGGCAGATGTTCTCGAGCTGCTGACACACAGGCCTCCGTTCATGTCGGTCTGCATCACGGGTCGTGGGGCTCCTTCACGCCTGCTGGACGTTGCCGACATGGTCAGTGAGGTCGTCGAGGTCAAGCACCACTTCCACCAGGGCATCGCCGCCCAGAAGGGAATCGAGCTCTAGCCCGTCGGACGCAGCGCAGTGAACCCATCGAAACGCAACGCCCGGGGGCTGTTCAACCTCGGCGCTGCAGCTACCATCTGGGGAAGCACGTTCGTCGTCAGTCGCTATGCCCTGACCAGCGTGTCCTTTCTCGACCTTGTCATCCTGCGGTTCGCATGCTCGATCGCCCTCTTCGCTGTCCTCTTCCTCGTCCAGCGGCCAGGCATGCCGCGTGGCCGTGAATGGTGGCTCTACCTTGGCAGTGCCGTGTCGGGCTACGTCCTCTCCATCCCGTTCCAGTTCCTGGGAACATCATTGACCAACGCACACATCGGCTCGATCGTCACCTGTGCTACCCCGCTCGCCATGGTCGTTCTTGCCGGACTTTTCCTGCATGAACACATACGCCTCCGGGACATCCTGGCCATCGCCACCGCTCTCGCCGGCGTCGCGCTGATCTCGCTGGAGGGACTCCGCCCGAATGTTGGGGCAACGCCTCTGCACTGGCTCGAAGGCATTGCCGCCCTGGTTGCCGCAGCCGTCACGTGGGGCCTCTACTCCCTGTTTCTCCGCCTCATCACGCGGAAGCAATCGTCCCTCACCGCGACAGGTATCAGCAATGCCCTCGGGTTCTTCATCCTCCTGCCCCTGTTCATCCCCCGGGGTGGAGAGGTGATCGCCACGGTCACCACCCGTCCTGTGCTTGCGGCTGCCATCGTCTATCTCGGCGTCGTCTCGACGTTTCTTGGCTTCACCCTGTGGACGCTGGGGCTTCAGCAGGTCAGCAGCGTCTCTGCCTCCTCGCTTATGTTCTTCTGCCAGCCCCTGGCGGGGACCATTCTCGGCATGCTGGTTCTCCATGAGCACGTCACCGCGCAGACAATCAGTGGCAGTGGACTCATCCTGGCCGGGCTTCTGGTCAGCATGGTCCGACCGCAAGTGAATACACTGTGAAGAATGGGGTGAACGTTCACCCCGGCATAGGTGTAGCATAGGTGGCGAAACAGACTTCATGCCAACCTACCTCCCAGAGATGGAAAAGGCCTCCGTAGCAGCCGGAGGCCTTTTCCATGTGTCATCGACTTGCGGTACTCCACGAGCACACACCTCCCGTCCCAATTGCTCATCGTTGTGGTTCTTGTCGATTTCTGGATATCCTTCTGACAGACCGATGACAATTGCCATTTCATCGTTGAAAGGCGGGTCCCTATGAAGAAGCAGTATCTTGGCTTGGATATCCTGCGAGGTTTCGGCGTATTCATGGTGGTGTGGCTGCACTCCGCCTTCTACTACTTCGACGGTCTCTATGACCTGGATCTGAACAATCCCCCCTTGATTGTCACCCTCATCGGCCTCTTGCTGATGTTCGCAGGTCTTTTTGCCATGATCAGCGGCATGGCTCACACCCTGCAGCTTCACCGAAAAGCAGACAGCGGATACGGACCGAAGAAGATCCTGGTCTTCAACAGCATCGGTGGCTTGCTGATCCTGGCCATTGGCTACGCCTATTTCATCTTCACCGGGGCAGGACTCGTCCATTTTGAGACCAGGAGCATGAACAACAGCATGCTGGTCGATCTGATCCGGTATGGCAGAATATCGACGGTACTGTCTGAGAGAGTCCTCTACGTCGACAGTCTGACCATGATCGGCATGAACATCCTCATCATGGGGCTGATCTTTGTCCTGGCCAATCGATGGGTGAGAAACAAGAGGATCCAGAGCTGGTCGTCCTTCTACCTGCCGTCTGCTTTCGGTGTCTTCCTCGTCTCACTGGTTCGCATCCCTTTGTATGATGTGTATCTGAAAGCCGTGGCCGACAGACAGCTGGGCACGGTCCTTCTCCTGAACGGATTCGTCAACAAGAACAACCCCCTGCTGCCCTATCTGGCCTTTGGACTCATGGGTGCATGGCTGGCTTCCTTGCTGAAAGAGCGAGGATGGCGTCTGCTCGTGCGCACAGCGCTTCCGCTCAGCCTTACACTCCTGACGACCGGCGTTGTGCTGTACATCGTCCTTCCCGACACCATGCTTCAGAGGAGCATCGACCTGAAGTGGTATGCGATCATGACCGCGCAACTGGGGTTGTTCCTGGGCATGATGCTTGTCGTTCTCCGGCACTATGATTTCGGACGCGAGGAAGACACCCGGCACATGTCGTTCGTCAGTACCTTCATCTACCGCTTCGGCGTCGCCGGTCTGACGGTGTTCTTTGTGGAGAGCGTGGTCAGCGCCTGCATCTACCGGGTCCTGTCATTTCTTATCCCCGGTCTCCACTTCGGTCTGCTCGCCTCGCTCGCCTATGGGCTTGTCCTTGCCCTCTGCTGGGGCTTCTTCCTGATGCTCTGGGAAAGAGTCCAGTTCCGATACGGCCTGGAGCATTTCTACTGCAGCGTACTCGACCACTTCGGCGAGAGCGAGAAGAGGAACAAGCTGAATGGGATCAGTCAAGAGTAGCGGGCAATGAACCTCCTCCAAGGCATCCGTGACTATCGGCTTCTGAACAGGCATCTCTACCGATTCTCCGACGAGCAGATTCGCGCGTACCAGCTTTCTGAACTGCAGAAGTTGGTTGCGTTCTCCATGACGCATTCGCGCTTCTATGGCGACCTGTACGAAGGCCTGTCCGTGGGAAGTCTGGAGGATTTTCGGCAGCTGCCATCTATCAACAAACAGATCATGATGGACCATTTTGACGATATCAACACCTGCGGCCTGAAGCTCGGGGCAGTTCGTGACTATGCGGTCCAGAAGGAGCTTCACGGAGATTACCTGGGCTATTACCAGGACCAGTATGTGATCGGCCTTTCCAGTGGAACAAGCGGCAACAAGGGGATCTTTGTCACACCCAAGTCCATGACCGAGCGGCTTCCCTTTGTCTTTCTGGCCAGAAGCGGCTTGTCCAGCAAGGACCTTCCCTTCCGCATTCTGTTTCTGCTCAGGGTTTTCAGCCAGGGCTTTGAGGATATCAATGCCCCTCTCATTCGCCTGAACTACCTCAGCACCATGACGCCGGTCGACGAAATCATTCGTCAGATCAATGATGACCACATCAACATCCTGATGGCGCCACCCAGCCTGGTCCGACAACTGCTGCCCTGGGCCGGCACGATCACAAGGCCACTTCGGATGATTGTCTCGTATGCAGAAGTGCTGGAAAAGGAGGAGAAAGAACGTTTTCAACGAACATTTGGAACCCGCGTCGTTGAAATATACCAGGCCAGCGAAGGGCAGATTGGGAGCGCCTGCCGGTGTGGCAACCTGCATATCAACGAGGACCTGGTCTTTATCGAACTCTACGACAAGAACGGGCAGCTGGTGGATCGTCCGGGACCCGTGGGAACAAAGATGTTCCTTACAAATCTCATCAATACTGCACAACCCCTGATCCGATACGAGATGAATGACCTCATCCAACTGGGTGAGAGTTGTCCCTGCGGCAGTTCTTTCACGGTCATCGACAAGGTACTGGGAAGGAATGACGATGTCCTCTACCTCACTAACAAGAACCGCATCCTGCAGCCTGTCTACCCTGATTTGATGAGCCGGTGGATTGTCACAACCAGTGACAGCATCCGAGAATTCCGGGTGAGCCAGATTTCCCATTCCAGACTGGAAATCACCATTGATGTGCTTGACTCAACGGGTGAGACAAGGGCTGCTGTGGCCGAACGACTGAGGACCCGTCTGACAGACGAACTGTCCAGCTACGGGATCGATGCCGATCTGGATATACGGATAGAGACCATACGACTTCCAGAAACCATGGCCAAATACAAGCGCTTCATGGGTCTTGGGCCGGAACTCAACAACGGTTCCTAGTCCGGCCAACGCCTAGTCGAACAGTGCCGTGCTGGCGTAGCGGTCGCCACGGTCGGGGAAGATGACCACGATCACGCCGCTTGCCAGCGTGCCAGCCAGTCCCATGGCTCCCCAGAGGGCCGCACCGCAGGAGATGCCGACACTGATGCCTTCCTTGCGGTAGATTTCACGCGCGATGCCAAAGGCGGGGGCGTCTTGGGTCATCCGGAGCGTTACGTCCAGGCTGTCGAAACTGAAGATACCGGGGGTGTAGGCTGCCATGTTCCGCAGGCCCTGGATCTTGCTGCCGGCAATCGGCTCGACTCCGACCACCTTCACCTGTGGCGCCTGCCTGTGCATGAAGGCGGACAGTCCGGTCAACGTGCCACCCGTACCCATGCCGGCGACTACGTGCGTCACGTCCGGGACGTCCCGGAGGATCTCGGGGCCAGTCGTCTCCTCATGCGAACGCGGGTTGGCGCTGTTCTCGAACTGGTTGAGGTTGACCCATGACGGATCCTCCGCCAGCATCTGCTGTACGGTGCTGATGGCCAGGTTCGTGCCACCGGCAGCGTCCGTGAGCACAATATCCGTGCCATACATCTTCATGACCTTCCGCCGCTCGATGCTCGCGCTCTCGGCCATCACCGCACGGAACCTGTAACCACGCAGAGCCGCGACCATGGCCATGGCAATCCCGGTGTTTCCGCTGGTGGCTTCCAGCAGCTGGGATCCAGGCTTCAGCACGCCTCGTTCCTCGGCGTCCCTGAACATCATGAGGACCGGTCGGTCCTTGACGGATCCACCGGGATTGTTGCCCTCGAGCTTCGCCAGGATGCGAACCCCGGGATTCGTGCTGAAGTGTTGAAGCTCGACGACTGGTGTGTTGCCGATCAGATCAAGGATGGAATTTGTTGTCATGTGATTTCTCCTTCAGTACCGCGAGGGGTACGTTGACGCCATGGGGTCTGTCCGGAATGATGTGGCGCGAGGTCTTGGCAGGCATGAGGTCCCCGGTGAGGCCTGCTCGCATGACCTCTGCCTTCGTGACATGCTCTCCGGCTCTCCAGGCAGCAACCGCTATATGATTACTGCTGTAGTCGACGAGATAGACGGGCACGTACTTGTACCCCATACGCTTAAGAGCGTTGTAGCGGTGATGGCCGTCCAGGATCACCATGGTCCCCTGGTCCACGATGATGGGGTCCTTGATCATGCCGTCCCGCACCAGATCGCGCTGGACACGCATCAAGTTCTTGTCCAGAATCTGCTCGTGTTGCCGCAGAGCGCTTATGGGTACCAGTGTTATCATCATTCGTTCTCCTTCTCCATAAGATCTCCAGTAACCAAAAGGCCTCCCGTCACCGGGAGGCCTCGCACGTTCAGTGTGTAGATATGCGACTAGCGACGCCCCTCGATATGCTGCGTTTCACAGATGCAGGTATACGTCGCTATGCTCGTCATAGGTTTATTGTGCCCCGACAGAACTCCGCGTCAACCTCTCCATGTGATGGTATCATGAATCCTGAGGGTCCAGAACCATCTGGTAGAGATACCAGGTCTTGTAGCGTATGCCGCCCGCCCCCTCGATCTCGCGCCAGGCGGCCACATTTTCCTCGCCGAGCAAGGACCCCTCGGCCACGCGATAGCCGTGCGCGCGGCCCCAGGTGAACAGCTTGGAGAACATCGCTGCGGGCACGCCTCTGAAGCGATAGTCGGGAACGACGAACATGACCAGGGCACGCCCGGCGTCGATCCGATTGCGATACAGGAGGAACGTCAGCCACCCAAGGGGAAACAGGCGCCCGTTCATGCGTCGGAACACCTGGTTGTAGTCCGCGGACGATGCGACCAGTCCGATGGGGCGCCCCTCATCCGTCCTGGCGATTGCCACCATCTCGGGTTGTACGAACTTCTTCATGTCGCGCACCATGATGCGCACGTCCTCGATGGAAGGCGGCGTCAAATCAGCCCACTCCGCAGGCATCGCCTCGTCCAGGATGCGCTTGATGTCGCGGGCGGTCCCCTCCAGGTTGCCCATGTCCGCGTTGTCGACGTGGTAATGGTAGCGTGCCATGACCTTCCGGATGAGATTCTCGCGGTATTCGCTCACTGCGCGCACGTCAAAGCGCCATGCCCCCAGCCGGATGTCCACCGTGAAGCCGTAGCGCTGCATGAACGTGTTGTAGTAGGCGTGATTGTAGTTGGTATACATCATCGGGGGGTCATCGAAGTTCATGGCCAGCATCCCGTGATAGTCATCGCCGTTGGTCGGCGAGACCGGCCCCTTCACGACGTGCGTTCCTCGACTCCGCAGCCAGCCCGTGCCGGCATCGAGCAAGGCTTTGGCCTGATCCCAATCGTCGACCACGTCAAACAGCGTGAAGGCGCCATAGTGTACACCCTTGGCCACGCTGAGCTTCGTGTCGACCAGGACCGCTATACGGCCCACAACCCGGCCCTGTTCGTCACGTGTGACAAAGAAGGCGTGCAGGTTGTCCTTGAGGACAAAACCGGCACGCCCGGTGACGATTGCCATCATCTCCGAACGGAGGACCGGCACCCAGACGTGGTGCCCGCGGTACAGACGATATGGGAACTCGACGAATTCCCGGAGCCCTCGCTTGGTGGTGACTTCTTCCACGGCAGCCTTCATGCGCCTGTTCCGGGAGGGGCGGCGGTTCTCCGCTCAGCCGGCTGTTGCCTCACCCTTGCTCTGGTAGTCCTCAATCGCCAGGTGCAAAGCCTGAACGGCATACCCGGCACAGCGCCACTTGGATTCGGGCAGGCCGTCGAGCACGCCCGACAGATACGACATGTCGAGTGCCAGGGCCTCGTCGATGGTCTTGCCCGGGAGTTCCTTGCTGAGCACAGAGAGTGTTGAGATAAGAGCCGTACACCCTGCAACCCGATATTTGGCATCCGTGATGTGACCTGCATCAACGCTGATGAAGAACGTCAGTTCTACGGCGTCCGCGTTGTCGGCAATATGCCCCATACCCGAGGGGTCGTCGATGTACCCGATGTTGCTCGGGCTCATGAACTCACGGATCGTGGCTCGACTGTACTTATCCATGTCGCCTCAAGCCATCGAGCGCAGGAATTTGACAAGACCCGGGATGACGTCTATGGCATAGTTGACGTCCTCTGTTGTCGTTGCATACCCAAGCGAGAGGCGTATCGACGACTTTGCTTCCTTCAGGTCGCAGCCAATCGACGTCAGTACATGTGATGCCAGCGTTTCCAGCGCATTGCATGCCGAACCGCCCGCTGCAATGATCCCGGCTTCGTTCATGGCAAGGAGCAGTGGCTCGTTGTCGATCCCCTCGATGCGGATATTGAGGTTCTGCGGCACACGCTGCTTCATGTCACCGTTCACGACGATTCCGTCGATCTGCGCCGAAAGCTTGCTCAGCAGCATGTCCCGCAGCATCGTGAGACGTTCGAGTTCCCTCGGCAGTCGTTCCTTGCCCAGCTGCGCCGCCTTGCCAAGACCGACGATGCCAGGGACATTGTGGGTTGACCCACGCAATCCCCACTCCTGTCCACCTCCGTCGATGAACGGATACAGTGCTTCCTGGTCGCGAACAAACAGGATGCCCACGCCCTTCGGTCCGTTGAATTTGTGAGCAGAGACGCTCAGGAAATCGACCCCCAGCGTGTCCACGTCCACAGGGATATGCGCAGTCGTCTGGACGGCGTCCGTGTGCATGAGGGCTCCGTGTTCATGAGCTATGCGCGCGATGTCGGCGATGGGCTGGATCGTTCCAATCTCATTGTTGGCGTGCATGATCGACACCAGCGCGGTCGTCGGGCGCATGGCGCGCTGCACGTCGTCAGGGTCCACGATGCCGCTGTGCCCGACCTTTACGAACGTGACCTCATACCCCTGGCGCTGCAGTGCCAACGCGCTGTGCAGGATGGCGTGGTGCTCAAACTCCGCCGTCACGAGGTGCCCGGACTTGTGCAGCCGCTCACGCGATGCCCGTTCCACCGTTCCCTTGAGCACCCAGTTGTCCGACTCCGTCCCGCCACTCGTGAACATGACCTGCTCGGGCTGCGAACCGATCAGAGACGCGACACGGACACGGGCTTCCTCGACCGCGACATGGGCAACATCTCCGGACGACGAGTGTGCGTACGTCATCGGGTTGGCGAACTGCTCGGTGAAGAACGGTTTCATCTCGTCAAGGACCGCCGCGTCGACTGGTGTGGTCGCCGCGTTGTCCATGTACACTATTCTCTCCATTTCACTCCTCCACCATGGCAACAGTACGCGTTCCTGCCGCCAGGCGACGGCCGCAGAGTCCCGGCCTCCATGAAGACAGAATACTCAAGGCTGCAGAACCCCTTCCGTCTCGCCTTCGACAGACAGTATAACCGATGTGATGCCCGATATTGTCATGAGTGTTCCCTCGATCTGCTGCCGCATACCCAGGACTCGCATCGAACCACCGACTCCCTGCTGCAGTCCCTCACTGAAATCGGCCCGTGCAACGCCCGCATCACTGACAGACACTGACCGAAATGCCGCCTTTTCAGGGATCAGCGAAGTCAGCCCCTGCCGACGCTCTGCAGCCGTCGGACCCTTGAGGAGCTCTCGCAGAACAGCCTCGGCGAGAGGGATCTCGGCAGAGACCTGCCGTGGCACCGCCACCAGCTCGATTTCCTGCGATGACGTTCTGACAAAGAACACCTGCGCGTCCACCTGTGGCGCAGAGGCCGCACGACAACCAGTCACGGCGATTGCGACCAACACCACGGCGCATCCTGCTGCCAGCAGCTTCCTCACCTCGAGTCTCCCATATGAACGACATGATATCCAGCTCAACCATTGCGAACGGCCTGTCAAACACCGGCCACTTCCGGTGGGCAACAGGACGCTGAACATCTCTGACTGTAGCATATCGATAGCCGTATGCATGAAGGATTCACATGAGGGCCGGGAAGGAAGCCAATCACAAGGACCATCAGGAGAAATGCGTCGGACCTGGAGCGACAACCGTACCCTATGCCAGAGGGATGTGCTCGTTCCCTTCCAGCAGTGCCTGCACGGTCTCCTCGGTCCGGGGCGCCTCGCGCACCGTCTTGTCGCCCACAACGTACAGCCGGTCCGGCAGAACGCGTATGGTCTCCAGATTGTGCGTGGACAGCACAACCGACTTGCCCCTGGCGGTGGCCCAGGAGATCAGGCCGTGGAGTTCGCGCAAGCTCGGGAGATCGAGGTGAAGTTCAGGCTCGTCCATCAGGAGTACGTCCGTCCACTGCGCCACCAGAGCCAGGAGCATGATCTTGCGCTGCTGTCCCGAGGACATCTCATCCAGGAACCGCGCACCGAAGCCGCTGACCTCTGCAAACACGTCGGGGTGATCCGACTCCTCGAGCTGTTGCATGGACTTGAGCCGTCCAAGAGAGCTCAGCTCGATGACCTCGTCCACCAGAATGTGGGCCTGCGGTATCCCCGGCGACAGGAACCCAATGGCCGCCGCAATGGTCTGCGGACTCATGGATTGCAATGGGTGACCCTTCAGCACGACGTACCCGTCGAAGGGTTGCAGGAACCCGCGCATCGTCCGAAGGAGCGTCGACTTCCCTGTTCCGTTGCGGCCGACTAGCGCAACGGCCTCTCCCGGGCGAATGCTGATCGTCACATCCCTGAGAACAGGTTCCCCACGGACGTACCCGACCGCGACGTCGCTGAGCTCAAGGACAGCGGGGATCACACCACCCTCCTCGACTTGATCGACAGCCAGATGGGATAAGGCGCGCCAAAGCGCGACAGCACCGTGTTCAGGGGTATTTCGGACACGCTCACCGAACGAGCCAGGAGATCCCCGACAACCACGACGGTTGCGCCCATCAGCATGGTCAGGACGACGAACGTGCGGTCTGTGCGATGTGTCAGCAGGCGTGCCAGGTGCGGAGAGAACAGCCCGGCGAATCCCACGACTCCCGAGGCGGCAACATCTGTGGCAGCAAGGAGCACACTGATGACCAGCAGTGAAATCCGGGTCCTGTTCACGTTGACACCCAGGTTCTGCGCGA
>JAPLGH010000107.1 GCA_026390285.1 Caldisericota bacterium | reverse complement strand
TCGCTCCGAATCGACTGCTTCATGTCCGTGACTTCCTCGGGTCGCTCGTCAATCAGGAGCACCATCAGCGTGACCTCGGGGTGATTGTACTCGATGCTCTGCGCAATGGCTTTGAGAATGGTCGTCTTCCCGGCCTTCGGTGGAGACACGATCAGGCCACGCTGGCCCTTGCCGATAGGAGCAACGAGTTCAAGAAGACGCACTGCCATGCTGCAGTTGGGCATCTCCAGCTTGAGATGCTTGTTGGGAAAAATGGGCGTGAGTGATTCAAACTGTGGCCGGTTGAGCACATGCCCCTCGATGCCGATGCCGTTGATGCTGCGGATGCGCATCAGTGAGGAGTACTTCTCCTTGTCCCCACGTGGCGGATGAACGGTGCCCTCGAGCCAGTCCCCGGTCCGAAGACCAAACCGCCGGATCATGGGTGGCGAGATATAGACGTCCGTCGAAGAAGGGAAGTAGTTGGTACGCATAAACCCATACCCCTCGGCGAGGATTTCACACAAGCCTGAGGCAGTGAACTCCTCTCCCCCCGAGCGTGGAGCATCTCCGCCACGAGGTTCAGATGAACTCGAGATAACAGCCCCAGAAACGACGTGTGCAGGCACACGATCCTGTTCAATGTCCAGGCGCTCAGTCACAACCTCAGGCTTGTCGTGGTTCTCGTAGGGCCTCATGGAACTCATGGCAGACCCCTCCTGATCGTTACCATCCTTACCCCCAAGTTTCAACAACTCTCCGATAAGATCCGGCTTCTTCAGCCGTGTGTAGTTCCGAACATGGAGCACCTTCGCTATCTCGTACAACTCGCGAGACGTCTTCTCCAACAACTCTTGTTCAGTGAAGTTCATTAGCCTCTTCCTTCTTTCACCACATGGTCAAGCAATAGCCAGCAAGCGCCCGATGGAATCCTTGAACGAGCCCAACACAGCAATACGCGCCTGACACTGCTGAACTGTCACACGCGTCTCTTCCTTGAAAACAGGGTCTCGCAGGTATGCGAGATTGACGTAGACGTTGGCAATGGCTCCCGCGAAGGCAGCCTCGAGCATTGCCGCACCGACGTACACGTCGGATGCGATATCCTTCGGCGCATCACAAAACGTCGTGGCGAGAAGTTCTGCGAAATCGCAGATCCGCACCGCCAGCGCAAGCGGCACTCTCGTCGAACCCTTAAGTGCATCCTGCATGGCCGCACGCCGCACAAGTCTCTCGTCATTGGTCGTCTTGGGCAACTTCACGGCAGTCATATAGCCCTCGAATGCCATGCTGTCCTCGTCCATCATCTCAGCGAACTTCGCCCTCGATGCTTCGCACCGCCCGACGAATGGTGCCAGTCGACCTTTTTCCGGATCCTCACGCGCGCTCACAACATTGGCAACCATCTCGACCAGAGCCACCCCCATCGCTGCAGCAAGCCCGGCAGCACTACCTCCACCGGGAGTTGGATTGCGCGATGAGAGTTCGGTCAAAAACTCATCCAAGGATTGACTTCTAAACATATCGACCTCATGGTTGACCATTGGAATGTACCGAGTAGTTCAGAGAAATAATACTTGCTCGCTTGGAAAATGCAAGCACCGGCGGCCCAAGCCAGCTATTGCACTAACAACTGTACTATAATACACGAATCTAGATCAACTGGAGGTCGTCATGATTGTCAAGTCAGTCCAAGACATCGAGGAAGTTCCTGTCACTGAAGCTGGAGCCCGTGGCACGACGATACGCTGGGTCCTCAACGGGTCGGATGGAGTCCCTACGTTCGCCATGCGGTACTTCGTCGTCAAGCCGGGTGGTTGCACACCGCGTCACGCGCATTCCTGGGAACACGAGATCTTCATCGTCAGGGGAACCTGCACAGCTTTCTGCGAAGGAGAGACGCGCCAGGTCGGCCCTGACCACGCCATCTACATCGAGCCCGAGGCAATTCACAGTCTCGCCAACAATGGCACTGAGGACCTCGTTTTTCTTTGCATGATACCGATCCAGTAGCCAATGGACCTTGCTCTGGCAGGAAGAACGATTGCCATTGCAGGCAGCACCGCCGGCATAGGCTCCGTACTGACAACCTCGCTCGACCGAGAGCATGTCCACCTCCTGCTTGTCGGAGGGCGTCCCGAACGCTTGAATGCGCTTGCGCAGACTTTGTCTCCTGAGGCCCTGACCGGTATCGTCCCCGGAGATCTGCGCAGGGAATCGGACCGCAATCGCTGTACAGCTGCACTCCTCGGGTCCCCAGAACTTGATGGATTCGTGTTCTTGCCGGCAGAACTCCGGCCCGACGCTATTAGTGAAGCTCGCTCCTCCGAATTTCGCGAGACATTTGACGTCAATGTCTTTTCTGCCTTCGAGTTTGCGCAGGCAGCGCTTTCCAGAGCGTCGTCCTCTGCAAGCTTCGTCTTCGTGTCCTCGATCGACGCCCACAGGCATCCTCATCACACGCCCTCGGCAAGCTATGACAGTTCGAAACGAGCATTGGAGAGTATCTCCGAGTCGGTGGCGGTCGAAGCCGGCTTTCGGGGGATACGCTCGAACTGTATCGTCCCCGGCCTCATCCGAACTCCCATGACAGAAGACTTCTTCGGACATGAATTCGAGGCCGACCGCCGCCGATTTCTTGACGCAGTCCCGCTTGGCAGGCCGGGAAATCCCGAAGATGTCGCAGACCTCATCATGTTCCTGCTGTCTCCTGTCTCCGGTTATGTAAACGGGACATCTATCCCCGTCGACGGTGGATTCCTGTGCCAGGGGCTCTAGAGGCGGCAAAAAGGGGCGCTCACGCGCCCCGTGGTCTCATCTTGAGGTGAAGCGATCCTACTTGCGTCTGCGCGCGGCAATGGACTTCTGCTTGCGCTTCTCGCTTGGCGCCATGAAGAAGCGACGCTTCTTGAGTTCGCCGAAGAGGCCATCACGGATACAGTCCTGCTTGTAGCGCCTCAGCATGTTCTCAAGCTGAGCGTCTTCGCCTTGAGGTTCAGATCTGTCTTTGTTCCGATCACGATAGTTTCCCATCAATCACCCCTCCTTTCGTCAAACCGTTGCCAAAGGGGTTGATAAACAACCATTCAACTATACCGGAATTGCGTCTTCAGTCAACCGGCTTCTCTGTGACGTCCTCGGGAGTCGACCGCAGCAACTGGGCAATCTTGATGACCTCACCGACGGAAACAGCGAGGGGAACGACGAGCAACAGTCCGAAGAACCCCGCAAGCGTGCCGCCCGCCAGCAGCAGCAGGATGATCAGCGCCGGGTTGATGCCCGTCTTCTTGGATATGAGCCGGGGAGCGAGAATCTGACTGGTCAGGAACTCGATGACGCCGAAGATGATCAGCCACTCGATCAGCTTCCCGGGACCCGTCACGGCGGCGAAGAAAGCTCCAAGCACCACCACTACAAAGGGGCCGACGTACGGAATAAACTCGGCAAAGAAATCTACGACGCCGATCGTCAGAGCGTAGTTGATCCCAAACAACCCGCTGACTCCGCCCACGAACAGCGAAGTAACCATCGCAATGGCCGCAAGCGCCTCAATGTATCTCCTGGTGCTGGCGGCCACCTGGGCAAGAGCGACCGCCGCCCGGTCCTTCTGCGTGCGGACAAACGGCAACGACAGAGACATCTCATAGTAACCATGAGAGCCGCTCATGAAGAAGTACATGAGCACAAAGAACGGGAGAAGTGCGCTCAGACCCAGGAGTTTCTTGGACGACGACGTCACAATGTTCTGTCCAAACTGGATCGCAGCCTTCTGAACTGCGTCGAGGACTGCCGTGATGGTGTCCTTGGCCGCCCCGAGTTGAAGGCGGTCCAGCCATACCGACAACCTGGAGAAGTATCCCTGAAGCGTCTTTGCGTAGTCAGGAAGAGACGTGACGAGCGACCTGGTTTCACTCACGAGCGGAGGAATCGTGACTGCTACCAATCCGACAAATACGCCCACGATTGCCAGGACAACGACTGCACAGGTGATTCCCATAGGAAGACGGGTCTTCCGATTGAGCCAGTGTGCAATTGGCAAGAAGAGAAACGCCGCGAACGCCGCGGCGATTCCCAGAGCAACAATGCTTCGGAGGGTCCACAGGAGCCAGATGGCCAATGCGGCCACGGCGATGCTCAGGACCGACAGAAGAACTACACGCAGGGCACTAGCTTCCTTGCTGCTCAGCCTCATCTTTAGCCTCCGTTGGGGCGACCTCCTTGATGATTGCCTCTGCAGCGATAACTCCGCTGCCCCTGGACTTCAGCCGGATCACTTTCACGCCCGAAGAGACCCTTCCGAGCAATGGGAGCCTCTTGGCCGGCGTACGAATCGTCTGGCCCGTGCTCGTGGATACGACGACATCCTGATCGGCTGTTCCCGTCGTAAACGCCGCCAGCGGACCAGTCTTCTCGGTGACGCGGTAGCAGATGACCCCACCGGACCCTCGGCCAACCAGGCGAACTTCATACGGATTGAGACGCTTGCCATGGCCATGTTCCGTGATAAGCGTGAACGGTACATCAGGCCGAAGCACTTCCATGCCGACAACAAACCTGCCTCCGCGTGAAAGGCGCATGCCACGTACGCCACCGGCAGATGCACCCATGGCACGGACGGATGTCGAGCGGATCCGGACAGCTCGGCCTGAATCGGAGGCGATGAGGACCTCGTCGCTGTCCTTGACGGGCCTCACTGAGACCACAGAGTCCCCTTCAGCAAGTCTGATGAACGTCTTGCCCGTGCTTCGTATAGTGACAAACTGCGATGTGACCATCTTCTTGACACGCCCTCGACGGGTCACGATGATAAAGGACACGCCCTCCTGTACGGCGGGCAGCGCCGTTGCTTCGGTGACAAGTTCGTCCGCCCCCATACCAAGGAGAAGTGACAGGTTTTCGCCTCCACCCTGTCTCTTCTCTTCGGGAAGACGGTATGCTGGAATGGAGTACACGCGGCCTTTGTTGGTGAAGAGCAGCATACGCTGCTTCGTGCGGACGGTGAAGTACTTGCTGATATAGTCGTCCCGCTTCAGATTCATGCTCGCGACTCCCAGTCCTCCGCGACCCTGAACCTTGAACGTCGAACTCGGGATAATCTTCGCATAGCCGTTCTTGGAAATGACGACCATAACTTCTTTGTCTTCGATGAACTGCTCGTCATCGTCCTCCCCACGGCCATCGTCCTTGAGAATCTGAGTGCGGCGTGGGTTTCCATACTTGCGGGCGACCTCGACAAGCTCTTCCCGGATGTAGACACGGATCCTGTTGGGGTCTGCCAGCATTGCAGAGAGCCTGTCGATCTCTGTCTTGTTCTCTTCGACCTCTTTCGTCAGTTTCTCGACCTCGAGCGACACCAGAGACCGCATGCGCATCTCAAGGATCGCCTCCACCTGCCGATCGTTGAGCCCAAAGCTCTGGACGAGGCGACTCGATGCATCATCAATGGAAGAAGACGAGGTCAGGATTTCCGTCACTCGTTTGATGTTTCGAATGGCGACGACAAGACCGTTGAGAACGTTCAGGCGTTCCTCGTGCTTGCGGAGCTCCAGAGCGAACCTCTTGCGAAGCGTTGCCTCGCGGAAGTCCAGGAATGTAGCCAGAACATCGCGCAGAGGGAGGGTGCGCGGCACGCCGTACAGAATTCCTAGCATACTGACGTGGAAGTGCTGCTGGAACTGCGTGTGTTTGCGCAGCAACAACTCAACTCGCTCCGGAACCGCATCTTTCTTCAGCTCAAGCACGACTCGGATGCCCTCACGGCTGGATTCGTCCCGCAGGTCAGATAGTTGGGTTAGTCGCTTGCTCTTCATCAGGTCGGCGACCTTCTGGACGAACTCGGCCTTGTTCACCTCAAACGGCAACTCAGTAATGATGAATTGCGTCTTGTTGCCGTCCTTCTCGATCGTGTACTTCCCTCTCGTGACAACGTTGCCCCGACCGGTGGCGATGTATTCGTCGATGCCCTCCGTGCCAACAACGAAGCCGCCGCCCGGAAAGTCGGGACCCTTGACAAACGACCGAATCTGGGCAGGGTCCTCCGGTTCATTGCTGTTCCGGCAGTCCAGCATGTACTTCAGGGCATCGATCAGCTCGCCGAGGTTGTGAGGGGGGATATTGGTGGCCATGCCGACGGCGATTCCGCTGGAACCGTTGAGCAGAAGCTGCGGCACTTTTGCTGGAAGGATGCTCGGTTCCTCCAGGCTGTTGTCAAAGTTCGGCGTAAACTCGACGATCTCCTTGTCCAGCTCGTCGAGCATGAGTGCTGAGACAGGGGCCAATCGAACCTCAGTATAACGCATGGCTGCAGCAGAATCGCCGTCAATGGATCCAAAGTTGCCGTGGCCATCGATCAATGGGTATCTGAGTGAGAACTCCTGCGCCATACGGACCAGCGAATCGTAGATAGCGATATCACCGTGAGGATGGTACTTGCCCAGGACGTCACCAACAATACGGGCGCTCTTCTTGTACGGTTTGTTCCAGAAACACCCCAGCTCATACATGGCGAAGAGGATGCGGCGATGCACGGGTTTCAGACCGTCGCGGAAGTCCGGCAACGCTCGACCGATGATAACGCTCATCGAGTACTCGAGGTAGGACTTCTTCATCTCCTCCTCGACGTAGACGTTGAATACTCTATCGTTTTCTAGCATCAGTGTCCCTCACTCCGTCAAATGTCCAAGTTGTAGACTTCACGCGCGTGATCAATGATAAACTTGCGACGAGGCTCTACTTTCTCGCCCATGAGCAGCGTGAAGATGCGTTCGGCCTCCTCGGCTTCCTCCAGGGTGACACGTCCCATGAGACGAGTTTCCGGGTCCATCGTCGTTGACCACAGCTGCTCAGCGTTCATCTCTCCCAGTCCTTTGTACCGCTGGACATCAGGCTTACCCTTCGTTTGGGACAGCAGTCTCCGGAGCTCGTCGTCGGAAAACGCATAGCGCATCGTTTTGCCATCGAGGACACCAAAAAGTGGAGGCTGAGCAAAGTAGATGTTCTGGTTGACAACGAGCGGGCGCATGTAGCGGTAGAAGAACGTGAGCAGCAGCGTCCGGATATGCGCTCCATCGACATCGGCATCCGTCATGATAACAATCTTGTGATACCGCAGCTTCTCAAGCTTGATATCGTCCATGACCCCCGTGCCGATGGAAGTGATGAGAGCCTTGATCTCCTCATTCTCGAGGGCTCGTTGGATACCGACCTTCTCTACGTTGAGAATCTTGCCCCTCAGGGGCAGAATCGCCTGGGTACGCCGGTTCCGGCCCTGCTTGGCGCTGCCGCCTGCGGACTCACCCTCGACAATGTAGAGCTCTGATTCAGCCGGGTCCTGGGACGAGCAGTCTGCGAGTTTGCCCGGCAGGCGCCCGCCGTCCAGCTCGGTCTTGCGGCGAACGAGGTCACGGGCCTTGCGGGCCGCTTCACGGGCAAGCTTCGCACTGATAGCCTTGTTGGCCATTGCCTTGAACTCATCGATGTGCTTGTCGAGGTACAGCTCCACCTCTTCCTCGACCGCGGCCTCCATGGGCCCCTTGAGATCAGCATTTCCGAGCCGCGTCTTGGTCTGGCCCTCAAACTGTGGATCAGGGATGCGGAGGTTGATGATGACCACCAGACCTTCACGAATGTCCTCGCCGCCGAGGCTGTCCTCAGGCTTCATCAACTTTATCTGCCGCGCCTTCGCGTTAAACAGGCGCGTGTAGGCATTCTTAAAGGCCAGCTCATGGACGCCGCCATCCACCGTGTTGATATTGTTGACATAGGAGATCATCTGGTCGTTGTAGCCGCTGTTGTACTGGAAGGCAACCTCGAGAAAGAAACCTTCCGTGTCTCGCATGAAATGCACGGGATCCGGCGGTACGACCTCACTACCTTCGTTGATATACCGCACGAACTCGATGAGCCCCTTGTCATACTTGAAGACCTGAACTTCTTCCGTTGCATGGTCGACGAAGTCGATTTCCAACCCGGAGTTCAGGAATGCCAGTTCGCGCAGACGCTTGGCGATGCGCTCAGGATCAAAGATGAACTCACCGAAGATCTCTTCGTCTGGAGTAAAGCTCACGTATGTGCCCGAAACGCCGGCGGGAATACCTTCCTCCTTGATTCGAAGGTGATACATGGGCTTGCCGCGACAGAACTCTTCCTGGAACACCTTTCCCCACTGTG
Source organism: Caldisericota bacterium (assembly GCA_026390285.1). Taxonomy (GTDB): domain Bacteria; phylum Caldisericota; class Caldisericia; order Cryosericales; family Cryosericaceae; genus Cryosericum. Next base: position 10,751 of record JAPLGH010000107.1, on the reverse strand, counting down.
TCACCTCGACATAGAGACGGTTCGAGAGGGCATTGACGCAGGAGACGCCGACGCCATGCAAACCACCGGAAACGTGGTAGCTCTTTTTGTCGAACTTGCCACCTGCATTGAGGCGTGTCAGAGCTACCTCGACACCCGATATGCCCAGGACGGGGTGCATGTCGGTCGGTATGCCGCGACCGTTGTCACGCACATCGACGGTCTTGTGGTCTACGCTGAGCCCCACGTCGATCTTGGTGCAGAAGCCAGCCATGGATTCGTCGATAGCATTATCCACGACTTCCTGCACCAGATGATGCAGGCCTCGTGAGTCGGTCGACCCTATATACATTGAAGGTCTGGTTCGAACATGTTCCAGGCCTTCAAGTACCTTGATGTCCTTTGCCGTGTACTGAGAATCCTGCATGCGCAATCCTCCTGTTTTCTGACTCTTATATGGTACCATGGAACAGAGGAAATGCAATGCAGGAACAAGAGTTCAGGCCCTTGCCGCAGTCACCTATGTCAAGTACATCTCTGTCAGTTGGACGTCGGAAACTAGGACAGTCGGTCAAACGCCTCCCAGACAGCCTTGGCGACCTTCTGCGACTCTCGTTCGAGGTCTTCTCTGTTCACGGCCAAGACCCGGTGTCCCTTCACAACAACATTTCCGTTGACAACGACCGTATCGACCAAGTCTGCCGACATGCCAAAAAACATGTGGCCAAAAGCATTCCCCGAGTTCAACGGGGTAGGGCTCCTGTAGTCGACAAGAACAAAGTCTGCGGCCGCCCCTTCCTCCAGACGACCCACCGTGCGCCCTGTCAGACGCGACACGATGTCGGCATTTGTCTCGATCTGAGCTTCTTGCACCTGAGTCCAGAAGCCGGCTGAATCCTCATACCGGTGTCTGAGTCCTATAAGTGTATTCCGAAACTCCTCAAACATGTTGGCTGTGTAGCCATCTGTCCCTATGCCGACGTGTATCCCGGCCTCGAGCATTTCCCGAACAGCCGGAAGACCGACCGCATTGTTCATGTTGGACATAGTGTTCACCACGACAGGCGTCCCGGATCTTGCCAACAATTCGCGCTCTGGTGCGTCGATGCCAACACAATGCACCGCAATCGACCGAGGACCAAGCAACCCGGCATCGTCCAGACGAGCCACGATGCGTTTGCCATACTTCTCAAGACTGTCTGCCTCGTCAATTACACCCTCAGCAACGTGAACGTGATACCCCGGGTCACGCGACCCGACTCTCTCGTGCAGCATGGCAAGGGTAGCATCCGAGACCGTGAACGAAGCATGCAGACCTACCATGCCCGACGCCAGCTCTCCCCTGTCGTGAACCTCGTCGAAGAAACGAAGGTTCTCCTCGATGCCTTCAACTGCGCCCTGCATGCCGTTGCGATCAGTGATCTCATAGGAAAGCACATGCCGCAGACCGATCTTGCTCAACGCATCGGACAACGTTGACAGGCTTCCCGTGACATAACTTGGCGAAGCGTGATGATCGATGATTGTCGTCGTTCCGGACCGCAGAGAGTCCATCCCGCTGAACGTTGCGCTCATCCAGCAGGCATCCTTGAGCAGGGAGCGGTCCAGCCGCCACCAGAGATCCTCGAGCACGTCGAGGAAGCTGTGGGATGCCCGCCCTGTGCTGATGCCTCGCGAGTACATTGAGTACAAGTGCATATGCGTATTGAGCAGCCCCGGAAGCAACGTCATGCCGGCCGCATCGATCTCCTGTCTTCCAGCGACCGGTCTGGCGACTTCCAGGGGAACGCTCCCAGCGCCCAGACCAGCAATGGCATCGTCTCGCACAAGCAGCCATCCATGGTCGATGACAAAACCCCTCGTCGCTGGGTATACGATGCGAGCGTTCCTGACGAGGAGTTCTGCCATCTCCCAGTCCTTACTTCTTGTTGACGAAGTCGACGCCGGCCTGCAGCGCCTTCTTGTTGACCTCGACGAGAGCAGCCTTCTTGCCTGTCAGAAACACTGACAGAGACCCATGGACTGATGCCATGCTGATCGGGTTGACCTTGCCAAGATAGGCACCCAGCAGCACCATGTTGGTGAATTTGGAGTTGCCCAGTTCCATCGCGATATCTGTCGCAGGAATGTACACCACGTCTAGATTGCGCGCGAAGATTTCCTGTCAATCAGCGTTGAGTCCAGAACGAGCAAGCCTCCCTTCTCAACGACAGGCTCGAACTTGTCGAATGACTGCCGATTGAAGACGATTGCCGCCTGTGGATCAGTCAGGATCGGCGATGCAATCGGCTCGTCCGCGATCACAACTGCACAGTTGGCCGTTCCACCACGTTGTTCTGGACCGTACGAGGGCAGCCATGTGACTTCCTTGCCTTCGTCCATGCCTGCGTGTGCCAGCAATTCGCCGATAAGCATGACGCCCTGACCGCCGAATCCTGCAATGACGACATTGTGCTCCATCACAGCACCCCCTCGACGACCTTGAACTCACCAAGTGGGAAGTAGGGCATGACTTCTTTTCGAACGCGTTCCATTGATTCCACGGGCGTTAGTCTCCAGTTCGTCGGACAGGTTGAAAGACACTCGACCAGGGAGAATCCAATACCGCGCACCTGGGCATTGAAAGCCTTGCGCATGGCACTCTTCGCCTTGCGGATGTTCACTGGCGAGTCCAGAGAAACACGGGCGATGTAGGCGGGCCCGTCAAGCTGGGCGAGCATCTCGGCTACACGGATAGGAAAACCATTGGTTTGTGGCGTACGGCCAAGAGGACTTGTCGTGGTCTTCTGCCCGAGGAGCGTCGTTGGGGCCATCTGGCCGCCAGTCATGCCATAGTTTCCGTTGTTGATGAAGATGACCGTAATAGGCCAGCCGCGTGCCGCGGCATGGACGATCTCTGCCATACCAATGCTTGCCAAGTCGCCATCTCCCTGGTATGCAAACACGAAGTTGTCCGGATTCGTGACCTTGATGCCGGTAGCCATGGCCGGAGCCCGGCCGTGCGCGGCCTCGACACTGTCAAAGTTGAAGTAGTCGTATCCGAGAACGGAACAGCCAACCGGCCAGACCCCAATGGTCTTATCCATGAGCCCCATCTCGTCTACCAGCTCGGCAATAAGTCGATGGGCGACTCCGTGCGTACAACCGGGGCAGTAGTGGGTTACCTTGTTTGCCCACGACTTCGGACGTTCGTAAATGACTTTCATCTGTTCTGCCATGGCTCTACCGTCCTTTCCCAAATTGCTCTTCAAAAGCAGTCAGTATCTCCTGAGGTCCCGGCACGATTCCACCGCCCCGTCCATACCAGCCGAGAGGCATCTTGTCGCACAACGTCAGCTGGACATCCTCAAACAGCTGTCTGTACGCAAGTTCGACCGTCAGAGTCCCCTTCAGCTTGCCGACGTACGCCTGTATCTGCTTTCTAGGAAACGGCCAGACTGTGATCGGACGCAGCAGTCCAAGCTTGATACCCTTGGCACGGGCTATCCGCACGGTCGTTTTCGCAATGCGTGCCATGGTGCCATACGCGATGATCGCATAATCGGCATCGTCCATCTGGTACTCCTCGATACGGCTCTCCGTCAGCTCAACCTGCGCGTATTTTGCCTGCAGCTTGAGATTCCACTGCTCCAGTCCGGGCGCATCAAGCGTAAGGCTGGTGATAATATTCGCATGGTCACGTCCATGCCGTCCGACTGTTGCCCACTCTGGCGTCTTGAGTGTGGAAACATCGACCTTGGTCTTGAACTCCACGGGCTCCATCATCTGCCCGATGAGGCCATCAATAATAACCATGACCACCATGCGGTACTTGTCCGCCAGTTCAAACGCGTCGACAAACAGGTCGACCCCTTCCTGAATCGACGACGGAGCCAGGACAATCCGCCTGTAATCGCCGTTGCCGCCCCCCTTGACTGCCTGGAAGTAGTCACCCTGAGCTGGGGCGATGTTGCCGAGGCCGGGCCCGCCGCGCATGGCATTCATGACGACACATGGAACATTGGAGCCGCTGATGTAGGAAATGCCTTCCTGCATCAGAGAGATGCCTGGGCTGGAAGACGACGTCATCGTCCGGACGCCCGTGCAAGCAGCACCGTACACCATGTTGATAGACGCAACCTCGCTCTCGGCCTGCACGAATCTGCCGCCAACTTCTGGGAGGCGGCGACTCATGTACTCAGGCGTCTCATTCTGTGGGGTGATTGGATAGCCAAAATAGTAGCGACATCCCGCCTGAATGGCACCTTCTGCAAGGGCTTCCGCCCCTTTCATAAGAACCTTGTTGCTCATGCTTTCACCTCTCTGTACAGTTCGATGGCAACATCAGGACAAACCAGAGCGCACGAGCCACAACTCGTACACTTGTCCTGATCCGTACACTGTGCAGGTCTGAAACCACGAGCGTTCAACCGGTCACTGATGATCAAGATCTTGACAGGGCAAACGCTGATGCACAGGCCACAACTCTTGCACCGCTGTTCGTCAATAGAGACTCTTTCCACGGTTAACCTCCAAGTTGCTTCAAAATTCCGTTTGCGACCCGACGGTATCCATAATACGATTGAAAATGCGAATCACCGACAGAAGCCCGGCCGCACCCGGCGAGAGTCGATGCACTACCTGATCAGCGTATTCCGACGACACAAGCACTGCAACAACGGGCAACCCTTCGCCATCGCCCAGAGCCTTGACAGCGTCGTAGCCACGCTGTACGTCGTCAGCAGTCGTCTCTGCCTGCAGATTCGTGTTGGCAACAAGCCCGCTTACGGCAAGGCGTGCGCCTGAGCGAATGGCCGTCAGCATGCGCTTCAGACCGTCACCACTGTCCATTCCTGGTCGCAGGGTGTTCACAACGATGTAAAAGCGGCAGCCACTGGCAATGATTGTTTCGCGGAACTGGGCAACAGCCCCTGCTCCGATAGCGTCCCCACCGACATCGATGACCTTGGTTGTCTCAGGAGAAGACAGAAGAGCATGCAGATTACGAGGGAACGTCGGGAGGTCCGCATGAAGGAGCCGACGCTCCGGCTCAATGATGTTCAGTCTCGCTGCTTCATCCTTGGTGAGCAGATGCAACATGTCACGAAGACGGAAGTACGGCTTGACGACATCCAGGTCACAGAGTGTGACCTGGGACGCCGTCAGCCGGATCAGTGACAGAGCAAGATTAATAGAGACCTCGGTCTTGCCTGAACCGGATGGCCCGGCAAACACAATTGACTGACCTGCCCGGGGCAGACCAAACAGGTCAGCAAGTTCATGCATGGGCTTGCATGCCTAACCTGCTCAGGACCGTCCGCCTGGCGCCTGCTCGGGTGGATACTCATCCGCGGGTACCGAACCATCCAGCACGCGCAGGACGCCCAAAGCCAAAGCCTTCATTTCGTCCTCGCCCGGATAGACCTTGATCGGTGCGATGAACTGAACACGCCTCGTGATCTCGTCGATGAGGAATGCCGACCGGGCGATACCTCCCGTTACGACAATGGCGTCGACATCTCCCATGAGCACAGTGGCCATCTCTCCGATGGTCTTCGCGATTGTGTATGCCATTGCCGTGTACACCAGGCGAGCGTGTTCATCACCGTCTTCGATCATCTTCTCAACTGCACGAGCGTCATTCGTTCCGAGATGGCTGACCAACCCTCCCTTTCCTGCAAGAAGTTTCATCACCTCTGGCTGCGAGTATGTACCTGAAAAGCACAATTTGACCAGACCGACAGCCGGCAGGCTGCCCGCTCTCTCGGGGGCAAAGGGACCATCCCCGTTGAGTGCATTGTTGACGTCGATGACACGACCCAACTGGTGCGCCCCTATGGAAATCCCTCCGCCGAGATGAACCACAATGAGATTGGCTTCTTCATAGGACTTTCCGAGGTCTGCAGCCGCCTGCCTGGCAACAACCTTCTGATTGAGAGCGTGAAAGATGCTCACGCGGTCAATCCCCCTGAGGCCGGAGAGCCGTGCCAGCGGACTCAGTTCGTCAACAACGACGGGATCGACAATGAACGCTGGAACGCCCGATTCCTTTGACAGCTCAAATCCGATGCAGGCAGCCAGATTGGATGCATGCGCGCCCATTGCAGGTTCGTGCAGGTCATCCACCATCGCCTCATCGACTCGATACGTCCCCGAGGGAAGCGGTCGCAGCAGCCCTCCCCTGCAGGCAATAGCCGCCAGACCGGCCACGACTACATTGTGGCGGGTGAGGAAATCCTTGACAATCGCCAGCCGCATTGGCAGCTGGTCCATGAGCGAGGTGAATTGGGCAATAGTCGCAGCGTCATGCGAAACGGTCTCTGTCACGACAGGGACCCGATCCTCAAAGACAGAAAGTTTGGTGCTGGTAGAGCCCGGATTGACGACAAGAATCCTGAATGACAAGGCTGCCTCCAATTTCCCAGGTGCACCACAAGAAAGGGAGGGTGCGCTGAACGCGCCCTCCAGAGAAAACTACTATCTATAAGCCTATCCAGCCACGGACCTTGATTGCCTCGCCGACGCGCTCGACAGCAACCATGTCGGCTGCCATTCTCATCGTGACCTTGTCCGCTTTATGCTTGGCGTGCATAGCGTAGACGCGCTCGAATGCCTCGGTCATGACACGGTCAAGCTTTTCGTTGACTTCCTTTTCAGACCAGTAGTACCCGTAATTGTTTTGAACCCATTCGAAGTAGGATACGATGACGCCACCGGCATTGCCCAGGATGTCAGGGATGACAAAGGCGCCGTTCTTCTCAAGAATCTCGTCAGCATCAGGGTTGACGCCGCCATTGGCCAGCTCAACAACGATCTTCGCCTTGACGTCCTTCGCATTGTCCCTGAAGATAGCGTTTTGAAGGGCTGCCGGGATATAGACGTCGACGTCCAGCGCGCGCAGTTGCTCGTTTGACATGTTGTCGAGTCCCTTATATCCCTTCACCGTGCCATTCTTGTTCTCATAGGCCTTCAGATCATCAGGGCTGATACCCTTGAGGTCGTAGACACCCCCGTTGACCATCGTGATGGCGACAATCTTGGCGCCATCCTCCTCATGAAGGATCCGGGCAGCATAGAAACCGACGTTGCCGAAACCCTCAACGGCGACGGTAGCACCCTTGAGACTCATGCCAAGCTTCTTGGCAGCCATCCGCAGGCAGTAGACGCCGCCCAACCCTGTTGCGCCAGTCCTGCCAAGAGACCCACCGACAATGAGAGGTTTCCCCGTCAACAGGGCAAACGTGTTGTGCCCGGTCAGCTTGCTGTACTCGTCCATCATCCATGCCATGATCTGGGGAGTCGTGTTGACATCAGGAGCAGGAACATCGCGGTCGGGGCCGACAAATGCGCCCAGCGCGCGGATGTACCCGCGGGAGAGCCTCTCGAGTTCGCCGGTGGACAACTTCGTGGGATCGACAACGATGCCACCCTTGCTACCACCATACGGGAGGCCAACGACCGCACACTTGAGCGTCATGAGGGTCGCCAGAGCCTTGACATCCTCGAGGATCTCATCTTGACGGAATTGGATGCCGCCCTTGGTCGGTCCAACCGCGTCGTTGTGCTGGCAGCGGAATCCCTGGAAAACCTTTGTGGATCCGTCATCCATGCGAACAGGAATGGAAACGCTGAGCGTCCTCTGCGGGTTGCGGAGAATCTCTGTGATCTCAGGACTCTGACCGAGCTTCGTACCTGCGATCTGAATCCTGTCTTGAGCCACCTGGAACCAGTTTTTCTTCTCGCCTGTCATAATAGCCTCCGTGACGTGTGATGTTGGCTCTCAGGGAGAGTGAAGAGCCTTCCCGTTATGGGGCTCTTAAAGCGCCGCTAATTATTCTAGGCCCATGCGCCAACATTGCAAGCACTTGTGAGAGAAACAACTCTGCGCTAGATGGCACTCTTGACAAGCTGCAGCACGTCAGCGGCATGATCGAAGATATCCTCCTCGAACACAACCTTGGGATAGTGCCAGCCCCCGTAGAACTCCTCGTACTGCTTGTTCAGGCCCTCCAGGTAGTCGCCGCTGATGTTCTCAATACTGCGGTTGCGTTTGCGAATGTTGGCAAGCAGTGTCGGGACGTCCCGACGAAGATACACGAGCAGGTTGGGATTGGGAAGCCGGCGTACCATGAGCTGATACAGTTTGTCATACGTGTTCCACTCGTCTGGCGACAGAAGTCCCTCGCGCACAAGTGCCTTGGCAAAGATCTCGCGGTCCTCATAGATAGAACGGTCAAGGATGGCGGGCACATCGCTCATCAGGACGTGGTTCAGAATCTGCTCATAACGAAGAGCCAGGAAGCTGATCTGCGTCGCAAATGCCCAACGCCGCATATCCTGATAGTAGCTGGGCAGAAACGGGTTGTCGCCAAATGCTTCGAAGTAGACCGAAAAACCAAGCTCACGCGAGATCATCTGAGCAAGCGACGTCTTCCCTGCACCAATGTTTCCTGCGATGACCAAGTACATGGTTTCCCCCTGCGAGCCATTTCTGAGAGCAGGTCTGGAAACAACCAGAGTTCACGCCCACTTTCTCCAGGAGCAACGGCAAAGACCTATCCTCCCTGGCACTGCGCATCTTCCCTGTTCCCACCAACCTCCAGGATCTGCTCTCTTCCGATCACTGTATGCGTTCATAGTAGCAGCAATCGACTCTCTTGCAAAACCAACCCCGCATCTATAATGTAGAGACTTCTCTGTGACATCAGGAGGAAACCTTGTATTTGAGCAAAGTTTTTGCACCACGTCTGCGTGAAGTTCCCCAGGACGCTGATACCATAAGCGGTCAACTCATGCTTCGCGCTGGCCTGCTGCGCAAATCGGCTTCTGGCATCTACACCTATCTCAATCTCGGCCTGCGCGTCAAGCAGCGTATAGAAGAAATAGTGCGCCAGGAGATGGACAGCCATGGCGCCCAGGAAATCCTGATGCCACTGTTGATGCCTTCTGAACCTTGGCAGGCGACCGGTCGTTGGGACCTGTACGGAGACGAAATGTTCAAACTGACTGACAGGAAAGGTCGTTCGTTCTGTCTGGGGCCGACGCACGAGGAACTGGTCACGTCTGTCGTCGGCAGTGAGCGCCATTCCTACAAAGAATTGCCGTTCAACCTGTACCACATCACCAACAAGTATCGTGATGAGATTCGCCCCCGGTACGGCCTCATTCGCAGCCGCGAGTTCACGATGATGGACGCCTACAGTTTTGATCGCGACGAGGCCTCCGTCGAGCTCAGCTACGCTCTCATGTTTGAGGCATACAATAGCATCTTCCGCCGTGTGGGCCTCACGTTCCGTCCTATCCAAGCAGATTCTGGTGCAATCGGCGGTTCGTCGTCACACGAGTTCACCGTCCAGGCAGACAACGGCGAGTGTGCCTACGCGGCATGCGAAAACTGCGGCTACGCCGCCAACCTGGAGCTTTCGAAAGCACATCCGGCGGCGACGCCTGATACCGTCACGGGCGCTCTGCCCGAACGGGAAAGCGTGGCTACACCTGGCATCCACTCAATAGATGAGGTCGCAGGATTCCTTGCGATCGATTCATGCACTATCCTCAAGTCCATCCTCTACGTCGCCGACGACAAACCCTGGCTCCTTGTGCTTCGAGGAGATGACGACATCAACGAGGTCAAGCTCCTGAAAGCCGTACAGGCCCGCGAAGGCAGACTGGCGACCGACGAAGAAGTACTGAGCATCCTTGGCGTTCATCCGGGTTCAGTCGGGCCAATACGGGCAGCCATACCCGTGGTTGTCGACGAGACGGTTCGTCGCGACGTCGCCTATACCGTCGGAGCCGGAAAAGATGATTTCCACGTCAGGAACGCCTTCTTGGGGCGCGACTTTGACTCGACCATCGTGGCGGACATACGGACTGTCAGGTCAGGAGACCTTTGCCCCGTCTGTGGACACCCACTACATACCGCAACAGGTATCGAGGTCGGCCACACCTTCAAGCTCGGTACAAAGTACTCTGTTCCTCTCCATGCATCCTATGTTGACGAAGATGGCAATGAGAGACCCTATGTCATGGGGTGCTACGGCATTGGCATCGGGCGCACACTGGCTGCCATCATCGAGCAGCATCATGACGACAAGGGTATCGTGTGGCCGATGTCCGTCGCCCCCTTCCAGGTCATTGTGGTTCCCCTCAACAAGGGCGACGATGCGGTCTGGCACGCTGCACTTGAGCTCTACGAAGGACTCGAGAAAGTTGGGATTGACGTCATTCTTGACGACCGGGGCGAATCGGCAGGCGTCAAGTTCAACGATGCTGACCTCATGGGTTTCCCGATCCAGGTTGTTGTCGGCAATTCCTTCCTCAAGACTGGCAATTTCGAGGTCACTCTCCGCAGCAGCAAGACGGACAGGAAAGCCATCGCTGCCTCAGAAGCGGTCCCATTTATTGCCGATCTGGTGCGAACCATAGAGTAGCCCAGACAAATTGACATCCCGTCGTTAACCAGTAGAATAGAAATACAGCATCTATGCCAAAGGAGGAACCATGAAGGCTTCAATCGATCAGGAGGCTTGCATAGGGTGTGGGGCATGCGTCGCCCTGTGCGATGCCGTTTTCAGACTTAATGATGAGACCGGAAAGGCTGACGTCATCCCGGGAGCCGATTGTGGCGCTGCCGGCTGCTGCAAGGAAGCAGCCGAATCTTGCCCAGTTGCCGCAATCACTATCGAAGAGTAGTCTGCAACCTCATACAGCATCGAGAAGCCCCTTCGGCGCACTGCCGAAGGGGCTTCTTCTCTTAGCAACCAGATGGCTGGATGTGCTAGTCTGCGTAC
>JAPLGH010000008.1 GCA_026390285.1 Caldisericota bacterium | reverse complement strand
TTCTCCTATCCTTGCACTCCGCTCCCGACGTACTATGATAACCTGTTACAGATTCGAAAGGAGTAGTTCATATGGGTCAGCCTCAGGTTCGAAAAGGCGGAATTCTTGTTGCCCTCGCGTCGGCCGTCATCTACAGTGGCGTCTCGGTCCTCGCCAAGTTCGCGTACCGGTACAACCTGAGCCCTGTGCAGCTGCTCAAGGAGCGCTATCTCCTCGCCAGCATCATCCTGGTCGTGATCATCGGTGTCCTGAACTGGCACCTGCTGTTCCCGCGCACCTGGCATGAGGCTGGTGTCCTCCTGGGCTTCTCGGCCGTCTTCGTCACTGGGCCGACGCTCCTCTACTTCACCGCAGTCCGGCTCCTGCCCGTATCGACCGCCATGTTCCTGTTCCACTGCTACCCCGCCTTCGCCGGCCTGTTCGCCTGGCTCCTCCTGCATGAACGCGTGACGCGCGCCTACCTGGCATCGGTGGGTGTCATCGCCGTCGGTCTACTGCTCCTGTTGGGTGCGAGCTTCCGCAGCGTCTCCGGGACCGGTGTCCTGACCATGATGGCCTGCACAGTTGCCTACGCGCTGTACGCCGTGTTGTCTCAGCGCGTCATTCGTGGGGTCGACCCACGCACACTGGGCCTGTACAACCAGTTGGCACCGGCTATGGTTCTGTGCCTCTTTACCATAGGCCAGCCCGTCTTCTACCCAGTCGTCTTCAGCTCCCGCACTGCCTCGCTCATCTTTGCCGGCATCGGAGTGTCGGCTGCAGGCGGCATGTTCCTGTTCGTACAGGGCATCTCCATGATCGGCGCTCAGCGAGCCGTTATCATCGACTCTCTGGAACCCGTCCTCTCTGCACTATATGCACTCCTGCTCCTTGGCGAGCATATGAAGCCTGTTGCGCTTGCCGGGGGCCTCCTCATTGTCGCGGGTGTCGTCATCGGCAACCTCCCGGCAACCAGGCACGACATGCCGTTGACAGCGCCTTCAGCCGGCAGTCAATGATGGACCTTCTGCAGCGATTGTCAGACTCAGGTGACCGTTCTACCGGATTGCTTGACGTTCTGCATCTCGTGGTATACTTTGCGCAGTCAGAGGACTCTGAGAGGAGATTTCAGGGGAGGAACAATGGCAAGAGGGCACAGCGATAAATTCAGGCGAACCCTGGCGGCTTCAGCCCACAGGCGGACTGAGGCACCCGCGGAACTGCGTGGTGACAAGGCACTCATCTACGAAGGTGAACTGGAGATGATGGCCCGTTTCGTCGCAGACTATCCAGGCATCGAGACCGGCGGAGACCTCTTTGGTTTCTGGACCCACACGGGCTCACCGATGATCGAGTACGTGCTCGGCCCTGGCGATCATGCTGACCACAACGACACGGCCTTCTACCAGGAGTCTCCGTTCCTCAAGTCTGCCGGCGGCATCCTCCGCGACCTGCACGGTTTGCAACATGTTGGCACGTGGCACTCGCACCACAGGCTGGGCCTCACGGAACCGTCCAAAGGTGACTCGAGCACAATGCAGCGGGCACTCGACAAGAACGGGTTCAACGCCTGGCTGCTCACGATCTGCAATTTTGCCGACAAGTCCGACGGTGTCGAGATGCGCGCGTACTTGTACCATGCACACGGAGGTGGAGAGCACCAGCAGTCGACGTGGCTCATCCTGCCTGGTGCCAGTCCCGTGCGCGCTGCCATCGAAGCCGTGCAGCAATTTCCACGCAGCGAACCGCTCACTGTCGCCTCAACGTATGAAGCCATCCCGAGCACAACATTTGCCGTCGTGGCAACGACACCACAGACAGACAGCCCGACTTTCCCCAGCTTCTCGTTCATGGCGACGCCGGAAGGGCGTAGCGAGTTCTACCGCCTGTTCCAGGAATTGTCAGCGCTCGAACGAGACGTTGAAATCCTACAGCGAGAGGACGGACGGGTGTCGTTGTCCTTCCACCGCGACGGCTACGCATTCGAGGTCGTTTTTCCACACTCCTATCCTGTCGTCAAGCCCATCATCGAATGCAGGCCCGTGGACATTCCAGAGGGGCAGGAGGAGTCCTGGACAACGCCGCGCACGCTCTTCATAGACACAGACCGTGGCGACGACGCCGTGACACGCGTCGAGGAACTGGTCACAACGTTTCTTGTAAACAGGGAACACATGGGGTCTGGAACACCCCCGGCAAGACAGGGTTGAGTCCCATGGGCTGGTCTTCGCAGCAGTCAGCTAGATTGCACCTTGAAATGGACATCCTGTCCCGCTACTTCCCGACGTTCTTCCTGAAGGACAGCATCATCCCTGGTCATGCCGTCATCGAGGGGACCTTGCGCTCCAATGCCGGCAACGAATACCTCGTCCGTCTCCGTGTGCCTGCCGACTTGCCAAACTCCGTCCCTATCGTCGAGATCATCACCCCCGTCCTCCGAGACCGCTTTGGACACTCCCTGGTCGACCTGGGGACGTCGTACCCGATGCACCTGCTGAAACCGGAGAACGGCACAGTACGCATCTGTCACTACAGTGCCTCGCACTGGAGTCCCAATATTACATTCTCCAAGGTCCTGCTGAAAATCCGTGCCTGGGTCGAAGCCTATGAAGGACATCTGGACAGCGGCTATGCCATAGACCACTACTTGCCGCACATGCAAGCCTGACCGCGAGGAGGAACACAATGGAAGAGAAAGATACGAAGGGCGTCCTGGATCATCTCTCACAGATAACACAGGGCAAAGTGACGACCAAGAAGCTGGTCTTTGACCCGCGGACACA
>JAPLGH010000188.1 GCA_026390285.1 Caldisericota bacterium | reverse complement strand
GTGGCATCCAGCACCTCCTCAACAACGGTCAATGGTGTCTCCGCCTCGTCCCAGCAGCTATCATGTCACTCTGGCCACACTCGAAAATGCGATCGCCGTCACAACGCTCTGCGTATTGTGACGGCGATCGATCCTCCATCAAACTGTCAAGTCACGCCGTGGTTACAGAATGTTCTCTGGCGACTCCGCCGCTTTCACCGCCAAAGCAGCCTCGATTCGTTCCTTCTGGACAGCACATCCGAGCGCGTAAGGCTTCAGGAGGGCACCAGTAGTCGCGTAGTTATTGGCAAGGCACCCGCCACTGCAGTAGAAGCGTGCCCAGCAGCTGCCGCATTCTTCCTTGGCAAACAAAAAGTTGGCGTGAGCAAACTCTGCCACCAGATCAGGCCGCTCCAGAGACGGGTGCGCGAGGACATTTCCCATCCTGTACTCCTGGACGCCGTCGAACTGATGGCAGGGGAATACATCGCCATTCGGAGCGACCGCCATGTATTCGACACCAGCACCACATCCATAGATGCGTTTGCTGAGACATGGTCCTGCTTCAAGATCCAGCTTGAAATGGAAAAAATCAAACCCAGTTCCTGATCCCAGTTCGCTCAGGAAGTACGCGATGAGTTCCTCATATTGGGTACGAATTGCCGGCAGGTCGCTCGCCTGAAGGGCAAGGGCCGAGTCTGCCGAGAGTACAACCGGCTCCATCGAGATGTACTTGAACCCCAGGCCGTGGAGGTCTCGAACGCTCTCTGCAAATGCCAGAGTGTTCCGTGCATATGTTCCCCGGACGAAGTAGCCACCTTCATCACGCGTACGGGTGAAATGCTGTATCCGTTCAATAATGGTGTCGAACGTGCCACGCCCTTCCTTGAACACACGATTGGCGTCGTTGGCCGTCCTGCCACCATCCAGACTAAGGACAACGGACACGTCATTCGCCTCGAGCACCGGAAACATGTCATCCCGGAGCAATGAGCCGTTGGTCGTCAGGGTGAACCGCCATTTCTTCGCCGGATATGTCGATCGGGCGTATGCCATCGTATCGACGACAACGTCCCAGTTCATGAGGGGTTCACCACCGAAGAAGTCGACCTCAACGTTCCGGTGAAGCCCGCTCTCGCGAACAAGGAAATCGATTCCTGCGCGGGCGACCTCCTGAGTCATTAGCGTCACTTCACCGTGGTAGTCGCCTCCATGAGCAAAACAATACGTGCACGCAAAGTTGCACTCATGGGCGACGTTGAGGCACAGAGACTTCAGCGTCAACACCGATCCATCTTCTGTGGGCCGTACTGCTTGTGTGAAAAGATACCCTGCAGCGACAAGCTGCTCAAGCTCGCCTTCGATTTCGGTGACTGTCTCCGCATCCAAGCCAATCAGCCACCGGACGGCCTCATTCTCCGTCGAAGGGTTCGCAAGAACCAGCTGAAGATAACGGTAGACTCGTTCGTCAAGCGAGAAGATTGACCCTGATGAAACGTCCAGGAGCACAAAAAAACCGCCTCTCTCGAAGACATGGATCGAGGCGGGTAGAATGCGGGAGAGAGCCACGAGCTACCAGATGAACCTCTCGGGTTTCTTTCTGGTCTCGCAGACCTGGTTGCCTACGGTCGAGGACGTCTTGCAAGCAGACTTGCAGGGAGTCTGGCACTCACGACATGCCTTCGCAAGCTTATCATTGATGTCAATAGTCTTCACTGCTACCAGCTTAATGAACTTCACAGTGTTGCTCCCTTCTCAAACCGAGATTTTGTCCACATAATATCCACGATAAGCAGCCATAAGTCAAGAGGTCGAGCATGAAAACCATCTATCTCGTACGTCACGCCGAAACGACCTGGAACCTGGAGGGCAGAGTCCAGGGCAGCCGCGATACGCCCTTGTCCATCGATGGCCTCGCTCAGACAGCGAAGACTGTGACATTCCTGTCGACTCTCCAGTTCGATACAATCTTCACGAGTCCACTGATTCGGGCCCGTGCCATCGCGGAACCCGTGGGTGTCAACCTGGGCATCTCACCCATCGTCATGCCCGAGCTGCGGGAGATCGACTTGGGAAGCTGGGAAGGGCATACGTGGAACGAAATAGGGGCTATGTACCCGGCAACGTTGGCAGCATGGGAACTCAAGTCGCTAGAAGCCCGGCCAGATGGCGGCGAGTCCCTGGCTGATGTGGGTCGCCGTGCCGAAAAGGTGCGTTCGATGGTCGAATCCAGTTCCGGGGACCTGGTGCTCGTCGTCGCCCACGGAGGGTTCAACCGTGTCCTCATGTCTGTTCTGCTGGACCTTCCCCTCAGTAGCTATAGCAGCTTCACCCAACCAAACGCCTGCATTTCGATCTTCGAGGCCGAGACCAGCAAGTGGCAGGCCCGAGTCATTGACTCGACCTGCCACCTCGCCTAGCTCGATTCCCTCGCAGTTGTTCTAAGCCTTCCGGGTCAACTCGAATCCCCCCTGCAGTGCTCGCAAATTGGCCTCCAAGGCCTTTGCCGGCACCGTACGAGAAAGCGTCTCGCGTATGGTCCCAAGCTCCAGAGGAATCAGGCCGGTTCCCATGGCTGCTCCAAGCAAGACGACATTCGCGGCCTGCGGCAACCCGATCTCCTCGGCCATAGCGGCGGCAGGAACAGCGTAGACCGCCGCAACCTGCGAGCGAAGGTACGCCAGGAGATCATCCACTGCCGGATAAGGTGTGCCTCCCAGTGAGACGCTCACGGGGATAATCGGGCGCACCTCGGTTATGATGATAGTGCTATGGTTGGCCTTTGTGAGTGATCGGACTGCCTCGACCGGCTCGAACCCTATGACAAGGTCCGCCTCGCCCTCCGGGATCATAGGACTATGAACATCCCCCAAACGAAGCTCACAAACCACCGAGCCCCCTCGCTGTGCCATGCCATGAACCTCGCTCATGACTGCGTTCAGGCCGGCAGCAATGGAAGCTCGTGCGATGATACTGGCCCCGGTGATAATGCCCTGACCTCCTACTCCAGCAAAGAACACATTCAGTGAGCTCATTTCTTCACTCCGATCGCATGTACTGAACAGACCTGCGAACACACGCCGCATCCGTCACACAGTTCCTGGTTGATCTCACCCTTTCCTTCAGACACAAAGATGGCGGGGCAAGCAACGTCATGGATGCAAGTCAGACAGCCCGTACAGACACTGCGGTCGATTTGAAACGTCTGCCAGATGCCTTTCGCACGCTTCGCGCGGTCCAGGAGAAGGCTACAAACCTGTCTAGATACGATGACGGCGACGCCGTCCACCTGGGCGGCCTCCTTGTAGGCCTCAGTAGCCTCGGCCACCCTATACGGGTTGATGACCTTGACGAAGGGAACACCCATTGACCTCGCGACCGCTTCGATACTGATAGCCGGTGCTGGGTCACCCACGGCATCCGTCAGCATGGATGGGTTGGGCTGATGTCCGGTCATTGCGGTTGTCCGGTTGTCCAAGACCGTCAGGACAAACCGATGCTTGTTGTGAATGGCGCTTGCCAGAGCAGACAAGCCAGCATGGAAGAAAGTGCTGTCACCGATAAACGAGAAGACTTTCTGGTCGGTTGCCACGTCGAACCCGCCGGCAGTCCCCACGCTGGATCCCATGGACAGAAGGTAGTCTGCCGCGCTGAAAGGAGCTGCCATGCCGAGCGTGTAGCACCCGATGTCGGAGGCAAAGACGGGCTCCGGGATTCCCAGTTCACGTATGGCACAACGCACAGCAAGGTACGATCCGCGATGAGGGCACCCGGGACACAGGACCGGCGGCCGTGACGGAAGCGGCACCGACCACGACTGCGCCCTGCCTGAAGCGGGCACATGCACTGGTAAGCCAAAGTGATGGGCCAGAACTCTTGCCACCACACCGATATTGAGTTCGTGCACACGTGGTATAAGGAGCTCCTCCTTGCCACAAACTGGGGTCGTGGTACCGTGTGACAGGAAATCGGCCTTAATGTCATTTTCCATGAGAGGCTCGAGTTCCTCGACAACAAGCAGCTCTTCCATGCCCAAGGCAAAATCGCGGATTCTGTCGAGCGGAAGCGGATAGGAAAAACCTATCTTGAACACGCGAGCAGATACTCCAAGCTCCTTCAGGGCATCGACGACGTAGTTGAACGTGCTACCCACCGTAACGATCCCCACCTTTCCCCCGACACCGACGTCGACGACGTGATTCAGCGACGACGTTTCGCTGAGATGACGAGCCTCGGCGAGTCTTCCGAGCAACTTGACGTGCATTCTCGAGGAATTCGCGGGCACCGGTACAAACCTCGACGGATCCTTCTCAAAAACGCTTCGCCGCACCACAGGCCTTCGAGCGCCGAAAACAACGTCGCCGCGCATGTGGGCAACTCGAGTCGTCGTCCGGAACAGAACCGGGAGTTCCAGTTGCTCCGAGATGTTGAAGGCCTCCACCATGGCATCCTTGGTTTCTTGTGGATTCGAAGGCTCCAGCATGGGGACATTTGCGAGGCGCGCGTAGTATCTGTTGTCCTGCTCATTCTGTGATGAGTGCGTTGACGGATCATCCGCGGAAAGAACGACAAACCCCGCCCTGGTGCCCACATATGCCGTGGTCATAAAGGAATCCGACGCAACATTCAGCCCGACGTGCTTCATGAACGTAAAAGATCGAACACCACTTGCTGCCGAGGCTGCTGCGACTTCAAGAGCGACTTTCTCGTTCGCCGAATACTCGAAGTACACTCCTGAAGCCTTCGCCACAACACTGAACACGTCCCCTATTTCCGACGAGGGAGTCCCAGGATAGCTGGCCGCTACACCAATACCAGCCTCCAGAGCACCTCGGACGGCGGCCTCGTTGCCCAGGAGCAGTTCATGGTCTCCTACCCTGCCGTCAACCAACGCTTGATACTTCATGTTACCTCCCGACGCCTTTCAGACTCGATTTCATATCATACTGCATCCGCTTCGCCTGTCAAAGAGCCACCGCACAGTGTGTGGCCATCGACTTGCAAAAAACGGCTTTTCACCATACACTCGGTAAACGGAAGAGTTCTGCTCTTTCCAGCCGCTCGACACAAGGAGGAACTGCCATGGAGAAGTGGATTTGCACTGTTTGCGGATACGTGTACGACCCGGCTATCGGTGACAGCACACAAGAAATCAACCCCGGCGTCAAGTTTGAGGATCTCCCAGACACGTGGGTCTGCCCAGACTGCGGTGCTGCCAAGGACCTCTTCGAAAAAGCCTGACGGCCGGCAGTCACAATGAAGTACATCATTGCCGGCGGCTGGGCTGCCGGTACGGCTGCGGCACAGCACCTGCGAAAGCTTGATCCGTCGTCGGAGATCACGGTCGTCGACGCTGAGTCCGTTGCCTATTATCCTCGTCCGGACTTGATCGAGTACCTGGCCGGTCGCAAGACCAGGGACCAGCTTATTGTGCACGAGGCGAGCTGGTATGGCGAGAACAGAATAACTCTCATGGGTGGACGCCGCATCATACACGTGGGCGCCGCAGAGCACGAAGCAACGCTCGACGATGGGACCGTACTCTCCTATGACAGACTTCTACTGGCAACTGGAGCCTCACCCTTCGTGCCCCCGCTGCCTGGAGCAGATCAGGACGGTGTTTTCACCCTCAGGACGCTCGACGATGCCGATGCCTTGCTGGCTCGTACCATCCCAGGCACCACGGCGGTCATCGTGGGCGGGGGCCTGCTTGGTCTGGAAGCAGCGAGGGCTTTGGCAGAGCGAGGCACCATGGTTACCGTCATCGAGTTCGCCGGTCGGCTGTTGCCCAACCAACTCGACGAACTGTCGGCGCACATGCTCGTGGAACACCTGCGAAACTTAGGTGTCGCAGTTCTGCTCGGCGGCGAGTCTCAGGAGATCGTCTCAGGAGAGCACGGCGCAACCGGCGTCCTCCTCAAAGACGGCCGACTGGCACAAGGCGACTTCATCCTGTTCTCCACGGGCGTCCGCCCCAACGTCGCCGTCGCTCAGGAAGCAGGCATCGCTACGGGACGAGGTGTTCAGGTGAATGATTTTATGCAGACGTCCGCTCCTGACGTCTATGCGGCCGGCGACGTCCTCGAGCACCGCGGACGTGTCTACGGTATCATCCCTCCCTGTCTGGAACAAGCCAGAGTGGCAGCTCAGAACATGGTTTTACCTGGCACCGCCACCTACGAGGGAAGCATCATGTCGAGCTCGCTCAAGACATGTGGAGTCGATGTCTTGAGCATGGGCAACGTCAATCCGACCCAGAACCAGCATGTCGAGGTAATCCAGGCGCAAGGTCAACAGACATACCGCAAGGTTGTCCTGGAAAATGGCATCATTGTCGGCGTTATCCTCTACGGGACAACGAACGGAGTGCGACAGCTGCAGCAGGCAATGAGGTCACACACAGATCTTGCGGCGTTTCGGGACCGACTTGCTGTCCTTGACTGGGATTTCGCCGGCATGTAGCATTCGCCGACGACTGAGCGACCAAAGATCCCAAGCGCCCCGCTCCACTGCGGGGCGCTTCTCTATCTCCCTGAGTCCCAATCGCCCGAGAAGGTCGCTTCGAGAGTCGAGACAACCATGCTGTCGTCCGTTATGACTCCAACTTCACGGTTCTCGTCGAGTGAGCCGGCGCTTAGATTGTGCGACCCGACATAGGCCACGTGTGTGTCCACCACGATGTACTTCGCGTGAAGATACGGAGTCTCAAGGTACCGGACAGCAACGCCTGTTCCTTCCAGCTCTGATCTTGTCACTGCATTGACGGCAATGCTCTCCGGTGCTGCAACCAGAACGCGCACTCTTACACCCCGCCCGGCGAGATCCCGCAAGAGCCTGCACGTCTCCTGGTCATCAAGTACCTCACTCGCGATCTCCACGCTGCAACACGATTCTCTCAGCAATCCAAGAAGACGTTGCCGAGCGTTCACGGGGCTGACGACAAGCGACCCGGCCGCACAGGGATTTCGCCGTCGATCTGCCCAGAAAATGCGCACAAGATCTGCCACCGCGGTCTGGCTGCAAGTCCTGACGAGAATCTCGCGGTTCTTGTCGAAGGCGCTCTTGCTGAGATTGGCCGTCATGATCCAGGCAACGCTATCGTCGATGACCACATACTTGGCGTGAGTGAACGAGTAGATCCTGTTGCCCCAGTTGGCGTCGATGCCGGAGCTTCTCAGCTGGTTGCGCACTGTCTTGTTCATGGAGAACCCTCCAAATGGCGTCTCCTCCATGATGACGCGGACATCGCATCCGCGCAGTCTGGCAGATTGAAGCGCCTGAACAATCGCAGGGTCAGAGATGAGATAGCACTCCACCAGAACCGACTTCCGTGCGTTCAGAATGTCGTCCACGACAAGACTCCGCGCCTGTTGGCTGGGTGTCACGACGCAAAGGACTTGAGCGCCGAGTGAAACGGTCGGAATGGCGGAAGCCGGCGCCGTAGGCCGCAAGCCCATCCAGCCCAGTCCCAATGCGGCTACCAGGAGTACTGCGATAAGCAGGGTGAACCAGTGAATCCCTTTTCCTGACATTCAGACATGATACCCGGCTGGCCACGCCTGACAAGCCCACACCCGATCAACGCGCCAGAGAAACGTTGTGCAGTACCGAGAAAAGGCTACAATAGCAAGGGAGGCGAAGCAATCCTGCCTTGAATCCTGTGTGAAAAGCACTTTCTGGAGGCAATAGCAGTGACTAGTGAGCGAACACTCTTGATCATAAAGCCGGACGGCGTACGCCGCTGTCTCGTCGGTCTGATCATCACGCGTATCGAGCGGATGGGCTTCGTGATCTCGAATATACGGATGTTTCGCATGGACGACACGTTTGCACGGACCTTCTACGCTGAATACAACGGCCACGACTTCTTTCCTTCCCTGCTGTCCTTCGTGACATCGGGCCCCGTTGTTGCTCTTCAGATCGAATCGCCCAACGCGATTGCGCTTATTCGAACAGCGATCGGAGCAACCAGACCCGAGGAGCGGCTTCCTGGGACCATGCGAGCTGACTTTTCCACTCAACTGACTGAGAACGTGGTACATGCGTCCGCGTCTCAAGCCGATGCAGAACGAGAATTGGCGCTTGTCTTCGGTGTCACTGTCCGTGACTAGATGTCTTGAATCAGGAATCAGCCAGAGAGGAGTGCGAAAACCATGAGAGAGACGGCTGTTGAACTGGAGTCCCTGCTGCGCGGTATCTCATACTGGATCAAGAAGAAGGGACGTGATGCGCTATCGAGCGTGAGAATCACCCTGCCCCAGTTTCAGGTGCTCCAACTCGTCTATTTTGGTGAGGCCATCAATGTCAAGGATCTCACGCGCCTTACGGGCCTCGCTGCTTCCACGGTCTCGGAGATGGTCGATCGACTCATCGAACTCACCTATGTCACCAAGACACAGAACGTACTGGACAAGAGACAAGTCATCCTCAAGTGCACGAAGCAGGGAGCTTCGATCATTCGCAAAGTCATCCGGCAGCGCATCCAGACGGTGCAGGAAGTCACCAAGAATATGAAGCCCGGGTCGGCCGACTCGCTGGTGACCATGTTGACCGAGTTCGTGGAGCTGTGCAGGTAATACTCCGTTCACTGTTCGCCGGACTCGACCGGCCTTTTCTGCGCCAGAAGGACGAGCCCCCAAACCTGAAGCCGGAGAATTGAGGTGAACCGGATCAACAGTAATGGGGCGACATCCCCTGGGACCGGGCGAGCAAACGCCATTATCAGTTGAACGATAGCTGATGGTGCTGAGGATCACGAGGAGCTCGTTCCCCTCTCGGTCAGTCTTCCTCTTGTCCGAAGTTGGCGCCGCTCTAGTCCGTGGTCCGCCGAATCAACGCAGCAAGCTTTCGCAGATCACTCTCGATCACCTGCACGTACTGGGGATTCCTTAGAGCGGCAGCAGGGTGGTAGGTAGGCATGAAACGCTGTTCGTCCTTGACCAGAATCGTGCCCCGCACCTGCCCGATCGAGTATTGTTCTCCAAAGAAAAAGCGCAGCGCTGTATTGCCAAGGAGACAGATGATGTCGGGCTCGACGATGGCCAGCTGCGCATACAGGTAGAGTGAGCAGGCTGCCACCTCGGCAAGCTCGGGGACTCGGTTGTTTGGGGGCCTGCATTTCACAATATTGCATATGTAGCAGTCTCTGCGACTCAAACCCTCGGCTATCAGCATCCTGTCCAGCAAACGCCCAGCCTGACCCACAAATGGGATTCCCGACAAGTCCTCCTCACGTCCTGGGCCTTCGCCCACAAAACAGATACGGGCATGTGCCGACCCGTCGCCCGGGACTGCCTTCGTCCGGGTGGCTCCAAGCTTGCACTTATGACAGGAGACGACTTCCTCGGCAATTGAAGCCATGAGAGTCTCTTTCATGTCAGATCCCCCGATCCCAGGGAGGTTTTTGTATCCGAGGCTGTTCTGCATGCTAGCCCGATGCCCCCGAGGATGTTCCTGCAATACGAGGGGTGCTGTCGATGAGCGTATTTCCAGAAGACCCAAAGCCACCAGCACCCCTCTCAGTTGCAGTCAGTTCGTCGACAGCTACGAGGCAGACATTTGGAACCTCAACAAACACTAACTGCGCGATGCGATCTCCCGGGGACACCGAAAAGGGAGCATTGCCAAAGTTCGCCAGCACAACCTTCACTTCACCCCGGTAGTCGCTATCAATGGTCCCTGGCGAATTGAGGACAAACACGCTGCTTCTGGCAGCCAGACCTGAACGACTACGGACCTGCCCTTCAAGGCCGGGAGGTATCTCCAGCGCCAACCCCGTCCGGACGAGGGCGACGGCTCCCGGCAGGATCTTCAGCTGCCGGTCTTCGGCACTTGCGAGGTCATAGCCCGACGAACCCGACGTTGCGCGCGTCAGATTCCCCGCACGCGCAACCAGCCTGCAGACGCCAACGCGCCACTCAGTTCTTGCTGGGTCCATGAACGACCGACACCGCCAGCTGGGAGGTGTCAAAGACGTCATCTATGACGCTCAGTGCTTCGCCAAGGGTAATCGAGTTGACTAATTCGGTGACATCTGAGACCGTCCGTATCTGATCTCTCATGTAAAGTTCAGAAGCGTTGCGATGCATCCTGCGGAAAAAGGATTCAAGCGAGAGCAGGAATCCTCCGAGCACTGTCTCCTTGGCATGCTGCAACTCAGCCATGCTGATCTTGTCCTGCCGCATGTTCTCGATCTCTTCGCGGATGACTTCTTGGACACGCACGGCGTTTTCAGGAGAACTCTCGGCAGAAACGCCCAATAGTCCGGTATTGCTGAAAGCCACGGGGAATGATCCGATACTGTAGACAAGCGCCTCTTTCTCACGAGCCCGCTGGAAGAGACGACTCGACATGTTGCCCCCAAAAATGCTGGAAACGAGATTCAGAATCGATCCCTGCTTTGAATACTGAGCAAAGCCAGGGAGCGCCATCGCCAAATAGACCTGCTCTGTCGGGCGTTCTGTCTCTCTGGAGACGGCTGACCGGATGGGGACTCCCCATTCGGTTCTGCCTGGTCCCTTCGCGAGTTGTCCCAACGAGTCTTCGAGGTAGCGCGCCGACGCGTCGATGTCGATGTCTCCCGCGAGAGAAAGAACGATGTCGGGGGCAGCAAAATGCCTGTGGAAATAGTCGACAAAGTCGCTCCGCCTGAACGAACGCACTGACTCAACGGTTCCCAGCGGATTTGACGCAACTGGGTCACTTCCGTAGACCCCCTTGAGAAGCTCATCCGTGACCACATCGTCGGGACTGTCCTCGAATGAGTAGATCTCCTGTTCGATGACTCTACGTTCAAGCTCGATGGCGGCAGGGTCGAACAAGGGATGCAGGAGAATGTCGGAAAGCACATCGAGAGCAAGAGGCGTATGGATTGCAGGGACACGCATATAGAACATTGTGTACTGGGTATCGGTGAATGCATTTAGCTCGCCACCCACATTCTCGATAGCCGAGGAGATTTCGAGTGAGCTTCGGTGCTCTGTGCCTTTGAACAGGATATGCTCCATGAAATGACTCAGGCCATGCGTATGCTCATCCTCAAACCGGGAGCCACTAGCAACAAGGGCCCCGACCGCTGCGGTCGGGTGCCCTTTGTCAACGTCGAAAACGACGCGGATACCGTTGCTGAGTGTTATGACTTCCGGTCTGCGCTCTCCGCTATTGATCACCATGGTGATGGTCATTGTCGGACTCGTGGGAAACTTTGTCGGCATTCCCGCCAGTCAGACCCTTGCGGGTCAGCGAGATCTTGCCATCGTCCTTGAGAGGCAGGGTCTTGACGAGAATCTGCTCGCCGACCTTAAGCACAGAATGGATGTCCTTGACATATGAATCAGATATCTGTGAAACGTGCAGAAGGCCAGACTTGCCGGGTGCAATTTCCACGAAGGCGCCAAAGTCACGCAACTCGGTGACCTTGCCCATGTAGACCTTGCCGACAACGATATCCTCGGTAATAGCGTTGATACAATCCATGGCAATCTGACCCTTGGCTCCGTCCGGTGCAGTCACAAACACTGAGCCATCATCCTCGATATCGATGTCGCAGCCGGTATCGGCAATGATCTTCTTGATGACCTTGCCACCAGGGCCGATGAGAGCCCCGATCTTGTCTCCGGGAATATGCATCGTAAAGATGCGCGGAGCCAGAGGGTTGACTTCGCCACGAGGAGCAGGAAGAACCGACAGCATCTTGTCCAGAATGAAAAGGCGCGCAGTGCGTGCATGGTCCAGGGCCGCGGACAGCAGGCCGCTGTCAACGCCGTGAATCTTGATGTCCATCTGTAATGCAGTGATTCCCTTTGCCGGGCCCGCAACCTTGAAGTCCATGTCGCCATTGGCGTCCTCGGCTCCCTGGATGTCAGTCAGGATGACGCTTTTGTCTCCCTCTTTCATCAGTCCCATCGCGATACCGGCAACTGGCGCCGTGATCGGCACTCCAGCATCCATAAGGGCCAATGTGCTGCCACAGATGGAAGCCTGCGAGGTCGAGCCGTTGGACTCAAGAACTTCAGAGACAACGCGAATCGAATAGGGGAACTCGCTCTCATCCGGAATAACCGGGAGCAGTGCTCTCTCTCCCAGCGCACCGTGGCCGATCTCGCGACGGCCTGGTCCCCGCATGGGACGGGTCTCGCCCACCGAGAAGGGAGGAAAGTTGTAGTAGTGCATGTAGTGTTTGGTAACCTCTTCCTCCAGGC